>NZ_LOYC01000046.1:0-23932 GCF_001524725.1 Burkholderia sp. MSMB1072 | reverse complement strand
CTGAAGGATTCGGGCCTGATCGGCGACGACGGTAAGGCTATTGCAGCGGTGACATACGACCGTAACGCGGACGGCACGCCGAACTACGGCACGGTGACGCTGGGCAACGGCGCAGGTCCGACGCAGATCAAGAACGTCGCGGATGCGACGGACGACCGCGACGCTTTGAACCTCGGCCAATTGAAGGACGCGGGTCTGATCGGCGACGACGGTGCAGGCAACCTGACGTCGCTGGCCGTGACGTACGACGATGCAGCGAAGGACAGCGTGACGCTGGGTGGTGCGGGCGCGACCACGCCGGTCGCGCTGCACAACGTGGCCGACGGCGTGCTCGCGGCGGACAGCAAGGATGCGGTGAACGGTTCGCAACTGTTCGCGACGAACCAGAACCTGGGCAATCTGAAGGACTCGCTGGAGCAAGGCGGCGTGATCGACCCGACGACGGGCGAATCGCTGGCGGTGGTGTACGACAGCAACGCAAAGGACATCGTGACGCTGAAGGGCACGGACGGCACGACGCTGTCGAACGTGAAAGCGGGCGTTGCCGACATGGACGCGGTGAACGTTTCGCAACTGAAGGGCTCGGGCCTGATCGGCGACGATGGCAAGGCTATTGCAGCGGTCACGTACGACCGTCTCGCGGACGGTACGCCGAACTACGGCTCGGTGACGCTGGGCAATGGCGCAGGCCCGACGCAGATCAAGAACGTCGCGACGGGTGTCGACGATCTGGACGCGGTCAACGTCAAGCAATTGAACACGGGCCTGTCGGATCTGCGCGACGAAATGTCCGGCGGCAACCTGCGCTTCGTCAAGGTCAATGCCGACCCGACGACGGGCACGCCTGCCGTCGCCAGCGGCGCGCTGGCCGTCGCCATCGGCGCGGGCGCACAGGGCGCGGGCGCCAACTCGCTGGCGCTCGGCAGCGGCGCGCGCGTGTCCGGCAGCGGCTCGGTCGCGATCGGCTACAACTCGGTCGCGAACCAGAACAACGTCGTGTCGGTCGGCGCGGCCGGCCAGGAACGCCGGATCGTCAACGTGGCGGATGGTGACGTCGCGTTCCAGAGCACGGACGCGATCAACGGCGGTCAGCTGTATGCGGCGCTGAACAACCTGTCGACGTCGGTGACCTCGAAGACGCAGCAGGCGATCGACAGCTTCTCGTCGGAGATCGACAAGAAGACGAAGGCCGCGATCGACGAGGTGAGCGCGCGCTCGATACAGCCGATGGATGTCAGCGACCCGCTCGTCGCGATCGAAGGCCTGCAGGGCAACAACCTCGCTTCGCTGAACGGCGCGGATCCGGCGACGACCACGGCGGCCGCGATCGGCACGTCGTCGGTGGCAAGCGGCGGCAACGCGGTGGCGGTCGGCCTGCAGAACATCGCGGGTTCCAACAACTCGGTCGCACTCGGCAGCTTCGCGCAAACCGGCGCCGGCCAGGATTACTCGGTCGCGATGGGTTCGAACGTCCAGACGAACGGCACGCAAGCCGTCGCGATGGGCGCGAACACGCAGGCGAACGGCGACTACGCGCTGGCGATCGGCAACAACGGCGCGCAGGCGATCGGCGACAGCTCGATCGCGGTCGGTAACGCCGCGAACGTGC
Source organism: Burkholderia sp. MSMB1072 (assembly GCF_001524725.1). Classification (NCBI taxonomy): domain Bacteria; kingdom Pseudomonadati; phylum Pseudomonadota; class Betaproteobacteria; order Burkholderiales; family Burkholderiaceae; genus Burkholderia; species Burkholderia sp. MSMB1072. The sequence continues at coordinate 22,323 of NZ_LOYC01000046.1, read as the reverse complement.
GTGCCGGCGCGACCAACGCGATCGCGATCGGTACGGGGGCGAACATCGCGCGCAGCGTCGAAGGCGCGATGGCGCTCGGCGCGAACGCGACCGCAGGCGCGGCCAACAGCATTGCGCTCGGCGCGGATTCGTTCGCGAATCGTGCGAACGCGCTGTCGGTCGGCCGTGCAGGCGCGGAACGCCAGATCGTCAACGTCGCGGCAGGCACGCAAGCGACCGATGCGGTGAACGTCAGCCAGCTGAAGGGCGTGACGGATTCGCTCGGCGGCGGTACGGCGATTGGCGCGGACGGCAGCATCACGAAGCCGACGTATACGGTCGACGGCAGCGACTACCACAACGTAGGCGACGCGCTGGACGCGCTCGCGTCGCGCAGCGCCGGCGATCCGAATGCGGTTGCGTACGACAGCGCGGCGAAGGACACCGTGACGCTGGGCGGCGTGGGCGCAACGACGCCGGTCGCGCTGAAGAACGTCGCGGATGCAACGGACGATCACGATGCACTGAACCTCGGCCAGTTGAAGAACGCTGGTCTGGTGGGTGACGACGGCTCGGGCAACCTGACGTCGCTGGCCGTGACGTACGACGATGCAGCGAAGGACAGCGTGACGCTGGGAGGCGCAGGCGCGACCATGCCGGTCGCGCTGCACAACGTGGCCGACGGCGTGCTCGCGGCGGACAGCAAGGATGCGGTGAACGGCTCGCAACTGTTCGCGACGAACCAGAATCTCGGCGACCTGAAGGATTCGCTGGAGAAGGGCGGCGTGATCGACCCGACGACGGGCGAATCGCTGGCGGTGGTGTACGACAGCGCCGCGAAGGATAGCGTGACGCTGGGCGGTGCGGGCGCAACGACGCCGGTGGCACTGAAGAACGTCGCCGATGGTACGGATCGTCACGATGCGATCAACCTCGGCCAACTGCAGGACGCGGGCCTGGTGGCGCCGGTCGATCCGACGAACCCGGGTGCAGGCCTGACATCGCTTGCAGTGACGTATGACGGTACGGCCAAGGATGTCGTCACGCTGAAGGGCGCGGATGGCACGACGCTGTCGAACGTGAAGGCCGGTGTGGCCGACATGGACGCAGTGAACGTTTCGCAACTGAAGGACGCGGGCCTGATCGATCCGTCGACGGGCAAGTCGATCGCGGCGGTGACGTATGACCGCAACGCAGACGGCACGCCGAACTACGGCACGGTGACGCTGGGCAACGGCGCAGGTCCGACGCAGATCAAGAACGTCGCGGATGCGACGGACGACCGCGACGCTTTGAACCTCGGCCAATTGAAGGACGCGGGTCTGATCGGCGACGACGGTGCAGGCAACCTGACGTCGCTGGCCGTGACGTACGACGATGCAGCGAAGGACAGCGTGACGCTGGGTGGTGCGGGCGTGACCACGCCGGTCGCGCTGCACAACGTGGCCGACGGCGTGCTCGCGGCGGACAGCAAGGATGCGGTGAACGGTTCGCAACTGTTCGCGACGAACCAGAACCTGGGCAATCTGAAGGACTCGCTGGAGCAAGGCGGCGTGATCGACCCGACGACGGGCGAATCGCTGGCGGTGGTGTACGACGGTGCCGCGAAGAACAGCGTGACGCTGGGCAACGCCGGCGTGCCGGTCGCGATCCACAACGTCGCAGCCGGTGCGGTGAGCGCAACGAGCAACGACGCGGTCAACGGCTCGCAGTTGTTCACCGTGTCGAAGAGCGTCGCGGACAAGATCGGCGGCGGCGCGGGTGTCGGCGCGGATGGTTCGCTCACCGACCCGACGTACTCGGTCGGCGGCCAGGACTACCACAGCGTGGGCGACGCCCTCGATGCGCTCGACAAGAACAGCGCCGGCAATCCGTTGGCCGTCACGTACGACAGCGCGGCGAAGGATACGGTGACGCTGGGCGGCGCGGGTGCGACGGCGCCGGTGGCGCTGAAGAACGTCGCGGACGGCACGGATCGTCACGATGCGATCAACCTCGGCCAGTTGCAGGACGCGGGCCTGGTGGCGCCGGTCGATCCGACCAACCCGGGTGCGGGCCTGACGTCGCTGGCTGTCGCATACGACGGCGTGGCGAAGGACGTCGTCACGCTGAAGGGCACCGACGGCACGACGCTGACGAACGTGAAGGCGGGCGCGGTATCGGCCACCAGCACCGACGCGATCAACGGTGCGCAACTGCACGGCACGGCGCAAAGCGTTGCCGATTCGCTCGGCGGCGGCGCGACAGTGGGCGCGGACGGCAAGGTGACGAACCCGACGTACTCGCTGGCCGATCCGACGGATGCATCGAAGTCGGTCGCGTACAACAACGTGGGCGACGCGCTGTCGAACCTCGACGGCCGCACGGCGACGAACACGGAAAACATCACCGTGATCAACAAGCAGTTGGCCGATTCGGGGCTGGTGGATCCGGTGACGGGCCAGTCGATCGCGGCGGTGACGTACGACCGTAATGCGGACGGCACGCCGAACCTCGGTTCGGTGACGCTGGGCGGCACGGGTGCAACGACGCCGGTCGCACTGAAGAACGTCGCGGACGGCACGGATCGTCACGACGCGATCAACGTCGGCCAGTTGCAGGACGCGGGCCTGGTTGCGCCGGTCGATCCGACCAACCCGGGTGCGGGTCTGGCTTCGCTCGCGGTGACGTATGGCAAGAACGCCGACGGCTCGGCGAACTTCGACCAGGTCACGCTGGCCGGCGCCAACGGCACGACGATCACGAACGTGAAGGCGGGCGCGGTATCGGCCACCAGCACCGACGCGGTGAACGGCGCGCAGTTGCACGGCGTGTCGCAGAGCGTCGCGAGGTCGCTCGGCGGCGGCGCGAGCGTCGACGCGGACGGCAATGTGACGAACCCGTCGTACAAGGTCAGCGACAAGACGTTCGACAACGTCGGCGATGCGATCGAGAACATCTCGAACAGTCTCGTCCACGGCTCGATCGGCCTGGTTCAGCAGGACGATGCGACGCGCGACATCACGGTCGCGAAGGACACGGACGGCACGACCGTGAATTTCGCGGGCACGGCGGGCAACCGCGTGCTGACCGGCGTGGCCGCGGGTGCGGTGAATGCGACGAGCGTCGACGCGATCAACGGTTCGCAACTGCACGGCACCGCGCAAAGCGTGGCGGACGTGATCGGCGGCGGCACGACGGTCGATGCCGACGGCAAGCTCGCGGATACGTCGATCGAGGTGAACGGCAACAAGTACAAGACCGTGGCCGAAGCCGTGCAGGCCGCGGCGCAGTACGGCGCGACCGATTCGCTCGCGGTGCGTTACGACCTGAATCGCGACGGCACGCCGAACTACGGCTCGGTGACGCTGGGCGGCTCGGGCGCGGCGCCGGTGCGGCTGACGAACGTGGCGGACGGCGCGAGCCAGTACGACGCGGTGAACTTCGGCCAGTTGAGCGAACTGAGCGACCGTATCGGCGGTCTCGACGATCGTGTCGGTGCGCTCGAGCAACTGCCTCCGGGCAGCGGCGGTCCGGGCGACGGCGGCTCGGGTAACGAGTACTTTGCCGGCACCGACGTCGGCGGGGCGGGCACGACGCCGGCCAACGCAGGCGCGGGCACGGGCAACACGGCCGCCGGTTCGGGCGCGACGATCGGCACGGGTGCGAACAACGCCACGGTGATCGGTTCGAACGCGGGCGCGTCGCAGAGCAACGGTGTCGCGATCGGCTCCGGCGCGAAGAGCGCGGCCGAAGGCGCCACGGCGATCGGCAGCGGCTCGAACGCATCGGGCAGCCAGTCGGTGGCGATCGGCTCGGGCGCGAATGCGTCGGGTTCGAACTCGGTTGCGCTGGGTGCCGGTTCGACGGCGTACGGCGACGACACGGTGTCGGTCGGCTCGATCGACCGGACCCGCACGATCTCGAACGTGTCGGATGGTGTGAACGCGACCGACGTCGCGACGAAGGGGCAGCTCGACCGGGCCATGGGCGGCATGCAGGGCCAGGTGAACGAACTGTCGCGTAACGCGTACTCGGGTATCGCCGCGGCCACCGCGCTGACGATGATTCCGGGCGTCGATCCGGGCAAGACGATCTCGTTCGGTATCGGCGGCGCGACCTACAAGGGCTATCAGGCCGTGGCGTTCGGCGGCGAAGCCCGCATCACGCAGAACCTGAAGATGAAGGCCGGCGTGGGTATGTCGAGCGGCGGCAATACGGTCGGCGTGGGCGCTTCGTATCAGTGGTAACGCGCAGGGCGGGGCAGCTTGCCCCGCCCGCCCCGATTTCCCTCATTCAACTTTTTCACGCGTCCGCCTTCGCGGCGGACGTTTCACCATGACCATGAAAACCTTGTTGTTGCGCGCCGCGTCGATCGGCGCGATCGCGATGGCGCTCGGTGCGTGCACGACGCACTCGGGCCTCACCTACGACATCCGCGCGGTGTCGATCCCCGGCAAGCCGGACAACGTGTTCCGCGTGAGCTGCGACGGGCTGCTGGGCAGCGCGAACGCGTGTGCCCGCGCGGCGGAAGAGTTCTGCCAGGGGCAGGGCTTCACGCCGCTCGAGATGATCGACCGCGTGTACAGCCGTGCGCCGATGAAGGATCCGCGCGAAATCACGTTCATGTGCGGCAAGCCGCAGCCGGCCCCGGCGGCGGCGCCGGTCGCGCAGCCGCAACCGCGGCCCGCGCCGGTCCCGCAGCGCCAGGTGCTGCTGCAGGGCGACGCGAATTTCGCGCTCGACAGCGCGGTGCTGACGCCGCAGGCGCGCAGCAATCTCGACCGGTTCATCGAGATCAATCGCGGCGTCGAATTCCGCCGCGTGACCGTCACCGGCTACACCGATTCGACGGGCAGCGCGACGCACAACCTCGCGCTGTCGGCTTCGCGCGCGCGCAACGCGATGAATTACCTGAGCGCCAACGGCCTGAAGGCGCAGTCGTTCGTGTCGCAGGGCCAGGGCGCCGCCGATCCGGTCGCGTCCAACGCGACGGCGGAAGGCCGCGCGCAGAACCGCCGCGTCGAGGTCCGGATCGATGCGCAGTAACGCGTAACGGATGCCGCTTCGCCGCTACGCGCGGGGCGGCGATCGGCACTGAGCCGATGAAAGCCGAGCCCGTCCCGCCATGCACCCGAAACCGCCTGCTCGTCGCGAGCCGGCGGTTAATGAGATGGTCACCCCCACCCTACACGCGGGTTACGCTGTAGGGTGTTTTCTTTTCTGGAGAGGCCATCATGCATGACGTAACGCTGGTTGGGATCGATCTGGGCAAACATTCGTTTCATCTTCACGGGCAGGATCGGCACGGCAAAGCCGTGTTCCGCAAGAAGGTGAACCGCAAGCAACTAATCGAGTTTTTCGCCAAGTTTCACCCCTGCACCGTGGTCATGGAGGCTTGCGCCGGAGCACATTACATGGCGCGCCAATTGGCGGGCTGGGGCCATCAGGTCAAACTGATCTCGCCGCAGTTCGTGCGGCCCTTCGTCAAGAGCAATAAGAACGACTTCGTGGACGCCGAAGCGATCTGCGAGGCAGCCTCACGCCCATCTATGCGATTTGTGACGCCGAAGACGGAGTCGCAGCAGATTTTGTCAGCGTTGCACCGCGTGCGTGATTCACTGGTGCGGGATCGAGTGAAGACGGCCAACCAATTACACGGGTTCCTGCTCGAATTCGGCATCAGCCTGCCAGTCGGGCAAGCCGTGATCAAGCGATTACCGGCTGTGCTGGCCGAGCATGCACTCCCGCCCCGGCTAGTGGCGATCCTCGAGCGCTTGCACGGCCACTTCAAGTACCTGAGTGAGCAGATCAGTGAGATTGACGCCGAGATGGCTCGGCAACTAGCCGACGATGAGCTGGGGCAATGCCTCTTGAGCATTCCTTGCGTTGGCCCGGTTACGGCAAGCGTGCTGGCCGCGGAAATGGGTGACGGCAAGCAATACGGCTGCAGTCGCGACTTTGCCGCATCGGTCGGGCTCGTGCCACGCCAGTACAGCACGGGCGGCAAAAGCAATCTGCTGGGCATCAGCAAACGCGGGGACAAGAATATCCGGCGGCTACTGGTGCAGTGCGCCCGAGTCTACATGCAGCAACTGGAACGGCAAAGCGGCCGGCTTGCCGATTGGGTCCGGACCATGCTGGCGCGTCGGCACTCAAACGTTGTGGCTTGCGCGCTGGCAAATAAGCTGGCTCGTACGGCAGGGGCACTTGTTACCAGCCGTACCACCTTCGATGCGCGGTCGGCAGGTATGCCGGCCTGATTAACCGACTTCGGCTTGTTGCTGTAAGAATCACCCACCTGGTTTTGCGAACGCTGAAATTTGATGACGTGAACGGCACACCGGCCTGACCGAGAACCTGTCATAAAAATTGGCTTCTGAAGCCGCGCGGTTTTTTAGGACGGTCAGGCGCGACTCTCATCGTGGCGCGGGGAGCAATCCCCACAACGACGCCGGATAGATTTAGGCAAGCCATACACGGCATCGAAGATCGGTGTTGCAAAAAAGGGGTGACCATAGATTTTTATGGCGGTGCATCATCCGGAGGCCGCCGCCCGGCCGGGGCGATGGCTGATGCTGTCGGTTTCATGCGAAGATAGCGCCCAATTACGATCCACGACGCCGCGATGCGCGCCGTCAGCCGCCAGCCGCGCGGCGATCCGGCCGCGACGATTGCCGCGCAAATCTGGACGACTATGGGAAGCTATCAGATACGTGTGGTACTGGCCGACGATCATCCGGCGATGCTCGCCGGCGTCGAGCACGGCCTGTCGTCGGTGCCGACGATCCAGTTGACCGGCAAGGCCGTCAGTTCGACCGAGCTGATCAAGCTGCTTGATGCCGGCGCATGCGATGTCGCGGTGTCCGATTATGCGATGCCGGGCGGCGCGCACGGCGACGGCATCACGTTGTTCTCCTACCTGCAGCGACACTATCCGGCGGTCAAGCTGGTCGTCCTGACCATGCTCGACAACCCGGCCGTGGTCGGTGCGCTGACACGCCTCGGCATCACCTGCATCGTCAGCAAGTCCGACACGGTCGATCACCTGATCCCCGCGATTCACGCGGCCGCCACCGGCGGCACCTATTATTCGCCGTCGGTCGAGAAGGTGGTGCGCACGTTGACGTCGCATTCGAGCGCGCGGGCCGCCGACCAGAAGCGCGAGCTGAGCACACGCGAGATCGAGGTCGTGCGGCTTTACGCGTCGGGGATGACGGTGAACGAGATCGCCGAAAAACTGAGCCGCAGCAAGAAGACGATCAGTACGCAGAAGGCGCGCGCGATGGAAAAGATCGGCGTCGACAAGGATATCGACCTGTTGCGCTACGCGATCGAGAACGGCATCGTCGTCGCGGCGGGCAACGACGGGCGGAGCGGAGAAGAGGAAGAAGGCGGCGCCGAACCGGTTTGATGGCGGCGGCTGCGTACGGGCGTGTGCCGCCGCCGCGATGCGGCGAACCGGACGGCGGATCCCGGTCGGGGGCGTGAGCCATGCTGCGCCGGCGCCGCGCGGGCGCCGGCCAGCTCAATTCATCGATTCATGTCCCGGGCGTTTCATTCGCATCGCCGGCCGCGTGCGCCGGCGCATAACCGTAGTCGGTCACCAGCCCGCAGGCGATCGCATAACGGACGAGATCGACGTCGCGCTCGATGCCGAGCTTCTGCATCGCCGAACTCTTTTGCGTGCTGATGGTTTTCTTGCTGCGGCTCAGTTTTTCGGCAATCTCGTTGACCGACAATCCGGATGCGAACAGCCGGATCACTTCCACCTCGCGCACGGACAACGCGGGGGCCTTGCCGCTCAGGCTCCCCGCATGGCGCAGGATCCGGTCCATCGAAGGCGACAGATAGCGGCCGCTCGTATAGGCCGCGTGGATCGCCATCGTCAGGTGGTTCGGCAAGTCCGACTTGCTGACGATGCAGGCGATGCCGAGATCGATCAGCGCGCGCAGCGCCACCGTGTTCTCCATCATCGTCATCACGACGATCTTCAGACCGGGGTGGCGCTTGAAGATCGCGGTGAACAGCGCGAGGCCGTCGCCGTGATCGCTGCCCGGCATCGCGTAGTCCGATACGAGCACGTCGCACGGATGTTTCGCGAGCGCTTCCATCAGTTCCGTCGAATCGTGCGCGGTTGCGACGACCGAGATGGTGTTCGTCGCGGACAGTTCGTAGCGGGCGCCGATGACGATCGCCGGATGGTCGTCGGCGATCACGATGCGGATGGGAAAGGTTCTGTTCATGGGTTTCTCACGCGTTGCGTCGTGCCTGGCGGCACGCGCTCGGCTTCGTCGATGCGGGGTGGGGCCGGCGCGGGCATGATCGGTCGAGGCGAAACGGCGGGCCGGACGCGATCCCGTCGCGCCGACGGCCGGTGGCGACTCGGATGAATCGCCACTGGCCGTCGGCCGAAAAGCGGAAGGGATCGCTCCCTCCCGCTTCGGGTCGACGCTCCGCTTGCGCGGAGCCGTCCGGTCAGAACTCGTAGCCGACCTGGGCACGCACCCCCACGTCGCCGACCGATGTGATCGACGTCGCACCGTTCACAAGCCAGTTGCCGCTACGCGACCGGTAGGTGGCGCCGGCGGCGATCGCCGAGCCGCTCTTGAAGTTCGCGGCGCCGACTGCCACCACCGTCTTGCCCGGCTGCGACGGCGTCATGTTCGGCATCGCCATCGCGGCCGCGATACCGGCGTACGCGTTCTTCGCGACGTCGTTGATCGCGCGGTTCGTGTCGTTGAAGCGTGCGTCGACCGATTCCATCGCGCGGTCGAGCTGGCCCTTCGTCGCCGCATCGGACGCGTTGATGCCGTCCGCGATATTGACGAGCCGGCGGTTGCCTTCCTCCGTGCCGTTGCCGAACGACACCGTGTTGGCTTCCGTCGCCACCGAGCCTTGACCGATCGCGACCGAGCCGCTGCCGGTGGCCGACGCGCCCTGACCGAGCGATGTGCTGTTCTCGCCCGAGGCGATCGCGCCCTGGCCGATGGCCGACCCGTTGCTGCCCGATGCAACCGCGCCTTGGCCGATCGCGGAGCCGTTGCTGCCGGACGCGGTCGAGCCTTGACCGATCGCCGAACCATTGCTGCCCGACGCGACTGCGCCCTGGCCGACCGCCGACGCGTTCTCGCCCGATGCCAGCGAACTTTCGCCGATTGCCGAGCTGTTCTCGCCCGACGCGACCGCGCCTTCGCCGATGATCGTCGAGCCGTCGCCGGTTCCCGGGCCACCCGTGCCCGGATTGGCTTCGAGATCGCCGAGACGGTCGGACAGGTCGCCGAAGCGGCTCGACAGGTCGCCGAACTGGCCGCTCAGGTCGCCGTACTGCTTCGCGAACTGCTCCTGCAGATCGAACAGCTGGCTGCCGTTGACGGCATCCATGCTCGTCGCGCTGATCTCGCCTGCGGCCACCCGCTGCAGCTTCGTGCCGAAGGTGCCGGCGAACGTCACGGTGTCGAAATTGAGGCCCGAGTCGTAGGTGACCGCGCCGACTTCCTTGCCGGTGTAGTCGATCAGGCCGGTTGCGCGGAGCTGCGACACGGTCACGGCATCGTCGTCGTCCACGCCGTTCGCGACGCCGGACAATACGCGGGCGCCCGCGGTGCCGGCGAAGTTCACGGACGTGCCGCCGGTCGTTGCGCCGACGGTGATCATGCCGGTCGACGGATTCTGCTGAACGAGGCCGAGTTCGCCGCTTTCGAGCTGCTCGGAGAGCTTCTTGATCCCGCCTTCGTTGCTCGTCACGCGCTCGTCGAGATTAGTCACGACGTCGCCGACGGAGTTGACGATCTTCGTGCCGCCGCTGCCGTCGCCGACGGTGAAACGCGGTGCGGAGATCGATCCGTCCGGATTCACGGTCGAGCCGCCGCCGATCGCCGACGCGACGCTGTCCGACACGCCATGCAATTGCGCGCCGTTGACGGCTTCGGTACTGGCGGCGGAAATGTCGCCGGCCGCGACGCCCGTCAGTCTGCGTGCGCCGGCCGTGCCGGTGAAGTTCACCGCGTTACCGTCGGTGTTTGCGCCGACGGTGATGTCGTCGCCCGGGTTCGCTTGCTGGACGAGGCCGAGCGTGCCGCTGCCGATGTCGTCAGCCAGCTTCCTGATGTCGCCTTCGTTGGTCGTCGTGCGGCCGTCGAGATTGGTCACGACGTCGCCGACCGAGTTGACGAGCTTCGTGCCGCCGCTGCCGTCGCCGACAGTGAAGCTCGGTGCGGAGATCGAGCCGTCCGGATTCACGGTCGAGCCGCCGCCGATTGCCGACGCGACGCTGTCCGACACGCCGTGCAGTTGCGCGCCGTTGACGGCTTCGGTACTGGCGGCGGAAATGTCGCCGGCCGCGATGCCCGTCAGTCTGCGTGCGCCGGCCGTGCCGGTGAAGTTCACCGCGTTACCGTCGGTGTTTGCGCCGACGGTGATGTCGTCGCCCGCGCTCGCTTGCTGGACGAGACCGACGGTGCCGCTCGACAGTTCGTTCAGCTTGTCGTTGATCGTCGTGATCTCGCTGGTGTGCGTCGCGATATTCGTGTTCGCGGTCGACAGGCCGCTTTCGAGCGACGCGACTTGCGAGTTCGTCGTCGACAGGGCCGTGTTGGTCGAGGCGAGCGTCGTGTTGGTGGTCGACAGTTCGGCGTTCGTCGCGGCGATCGCGGCGTTCGTGGTGGACAGACCGGCGTTCATCTGGCCGACGTTGACGGCATCCGTGTCCGCGGTGCCGGCGGCGATGCCCGTCAGTTTGCGCTCGCCGGCCATGCCGGCGAAATTGACCGCGCCGCCGTCGGTGTTTGCGCCGACCGTGAGGTCTGCGCCCGCGCTCGCTTGCTGGATGAGACCGACGGTGCCGTTCGACAGTTCGCTCAGCTTGTCGTTGATCGTCGTGATCTCGCTGGCGTGCGTCGCGATATTAGTGTTCGCGGTCGACAGGCCACCTTCGAGCGACGCGACTTGCGAGTTCGTCGTCGACAGGGCCGTATTGGTTGCGGCGAGCGTCGTGTTGGTCGTCGAGAGGGTGGCATTCGTCGCCGACAGTGCCGAATTCGTCGCGGCGATCGAAGCGTTCGTGGTCGACAGGCCGGCGTTCATCTGCCCGAGGTTCACGGCGTCGTTGTCTTCCGTGCCCGCGGCGACGTTGACGATCTGGCGCGTGAACTGGTTTCCGTCGGCATTGGGAACTCCGGCACCGACGGATACCGTGTTGGCGCGATCTGCCACCGCGCCGTAGCCCAGTGCGACGGCGTCCGTTGCCGAGGCGCTGGTGAGCGTGCCGATCGCAACGGAGCGAGCACCGGTGACGACTGCGCCGCGGCCGCCGGCGGTCGCGCCGCCGAGCGCAACGCTGTAGTTGGTGCTGGCCGTGGAATTGGAACCAATCGAGATCGAGCTAGAGTTGGTCGCGGTGGCCAAGCGGCCCAGCGCAATGGAAAAACCGCCGGCTGCAGACGAGTCGGCGCCGATGGCAGTCGAACTCGAACTTGCGGTTTGTGCATTCGCTCCCAGCGCCATTGCACTGTTTGCACCGCTCACGACGGTGGCGGCCTGGCCGATCGCCGTCGAACCCGTTCCGGCCGACGTTGCGCCGGCGCCGATGGCAACAGAGCTCGCTCCGGCAGAGATCGCGGCTTGACCGATGGCGACGGTATTGACCCCGGAAGCCGACGCGGCGGGCCCGGTACTGTTGACCTTGACGTAAGTCGTGTCGTCGGCCGCCATCGTGCCGATCGTACCCAACGTGCTCATTGCACCTGCCCCGGCTGCCGTGCATACGCCGGTCGCATCGACCGTGCCGCTCGATCCGTCCTCCGCCGTGCATACTTCGGCTGCCATTGCGCCGCCGATCGATGCGCTACCCAGCGCAATCGCCATCACTGCCTGCCGCGCCGTGCGCGCCGAGCCCTTCGAATGCGACTTCGCCGTTTCCGCCGCTGCCGTCCACGTGTTGGTCACGGCGTTCCAGATGCTGCGATAAGTCTTGTTCATTGCCCTACTCCTTTCAATTTGTCAGATAACAAATCGATGGTAGGGATCGGCCTCGTCCTAATCAGTCGTCCTTGGCTGATTCGAGATAGCGACTGTGTAGGCCCAGTCCTACACGCGTGAAGCGACCCTGCGGGCGCACGCCGCAAGGTCATCGGAGAAGGGGAAGAGGCAGGCCGGCGAGCGCCGGCCGCGCCGTGGTCAGGCCGGTGGCGCTTGCGTCGCGCGCCGTTGCAGCGCTTCGCGTGCACGGCCTTCGGCAGCCGCCAGCCGCGCATCGAACGCCGTCATGTCGCCGCCGTGCACGATGGCTTGCAGATCGCCGATCGCGTCGGCCACCGCGTGCTCGTGGATCGTCGCGAACGCGCCGCGCAGCGCATGCAGCTCATGTCGCAGCATGGCGATGTCGTCGCGTGCGAGTGCGTCGCGAATCGCGGCAAGCGCTTTCGCCAGGCTCGCGTCCAGCAGCGCATGCACGTCGGCCGGCAGCGGCCCTTCCGCGAGATCGACGAGCGCGCGCCGTGACGGCGCCCGCCCGGCGACGGCATGCGCATGCCGCCGCACGGTGCGATCGATCGTGTCGAGCAGCACCGGCTTCACCAGCACCGCGACGATTCCCGTTTCCGCGCACCGCGCATGCTCGGCCGCGCTCGCATGCGCGGTGACGGCGACGACCGGCAGCGCCGGATACTGCGCACGCAGCACGCGCGCGAGCGTGTAGCCGTCCATGCCCGGCATGTTCAGGTCGGTCATCACGAGGTCGTAGCGCGTGTCCGTGCAGCGCCGCAGCGCCGCAGCGCCTTCCTCGGCCGCATCGGCCACATAGCCGAGCGTGACGAGCTGCCCTTGCAGCAACGTGCGGTTCACCGGATGATCGTCGACCACCAGCACGCGCGCGGTGACGGCCGGCAGCAGCGCGGCATCGTCGGCCTGCGCGGCGGCGTGTTCTGCCATCTGCGCGTCGGTGGCCGCCGGCAGCGGCAGCGTGACGACGAAGGTGCTGCCCTTGCCCGGCTCGCTCTTCACGTCGACCGTGCCGTGCATCATCTGCGTGAGCTGCTTCGTCAGCGCAAGCCCGAGGCCCGTACCGCCGTAACGCCGCGTGATCGACGTATCGGCCTGCGTGAACGGGCGGAACAGCGCCGCGCGCTGCGTGTCGGTCATCCCGATGCCGGTATCGCTGACGCCGATCGCGATCGGCGAATCGGGGTTCGTGTCGTCGCGCAGATACACCTCGAGCGTGACTTCGCCGTGGTTGGTGAACTTGATCGCGTTGCCGAGCAGGTTCGCGGCGATCTGCCGGATGCGCGTCGGGTCGCCGAGATAGCGCGACGCCAGCGCATCGTCGACGAACACGTCGAACTGCAATCCCTTGGCCGCGGCCAGCGGTTCGAACATCGCGCCGGTCTGCCGGATCGTGTCCGCGAGATCGAACGGGATTGCCTCGATCGTCATCTGGCCGGCCTCGATCTTCGACAGGTCGAGGATGTCGTTGATCAGGTCGAGCAGCACCGACGACGCGCCTTCGACGGTGTGCAGCCGTTCGCGCTGCGTGTCGGCCAGCGGCTCGCGCCCGATCAGCTCAAGGTTGCCGAGGATCGCGTTCAGCGGCGTGCGGATCTCGTGGCTCATCGTGGCCAGGAACGCGGATTTCGCGTTGTTCGCGGCGTCGGCGGCGCGCGCCGCTTCGTCGAGCCGGCGCTCGACGTTCTTCTGCGACGTGATGTCGGAGAAGTTGCACAGCACGACGTCCATGTCGCGAAAGCGCGTGCGGACCAGATTGACGAGCAGGTCGACGGCCTCGCCGTCGGCGGTGGGCAGTGTCACGTGCAGATCGGGTTGCCACGCGGCGGCGGCAGGCGAGCGGTCGAAGCGTTCGAGCAATCTCGCCGGCAACGAAGGTTCGCCCGCGCGGCGCGCGTCGTAGTCGCGCATCGTGTCGTTCTGCAGCAGCACCGCGCCATCGGCGAGCGACAGCAGCGCGATGCCGGACGGCGCCGCTTCGACGATCGTCCGGTTCAGATTCTCGCTGTCGACCACGCGGCGCGTGCGTGCGTCGTCGGGTTTCAGCACGCGGCGGTCGAAGCGCACGAGCAGCCACCAGACGAGCGCGGTCACCGCGAGCATGATCGCGACGTACCAGCCCGCGCGCAGGCCGATCGTCGCGAGCAGCGAGCGCAGCGTGAATGCCTGCACGAGCGTCCAGTCGGTGTCTGCGATCGGCTGGCTCAGCGAGAACAACCCGTCGCCGAACGCGGTGCGCGGCCCGCCGCGGCGGACGGCCTCGCGCGTGCGCGCACCGAGCCGCTCGACGGCCGCGCGCGTGGCATCGTCGTCGGCCGCGGTGCCCGCGCGCAGCAGCGTATGCCCATGCGAATCGACGACGATCGCGGCGTCGGACGTGTCGCCCGTCGACAGGCGCGTGCGAAGCACGTCGACGGGCAGTGTCGACAGGAACACCGCGCGCGGTACCTGCATGTCGTAGACGGCGCCGGCGATGCGGAACACGTCGCGCCGCTGCACGGGGTCGTAGACGGGCGGATGCCATTCGTATTGGCCGGGCGGCGGCGTGTCGATGCCGGCGGCAACCTTGGCGACGAGCGTCGCGGCATCGGTGGCGGGCGACGCGATGAGCGGATCGGCCGGCACCGGTTCCGGGATGACGACCGCAAAGCTGCGGTCGGGGCGATACGCGTAGCCGGCGATCGCGCGATCGGCATCGTGCTTCGCGACGTACGCGCCGACGCGATAGCTCATGTCGCTCGCCATCGCCAGATCGTGCGCGTAGCTGTCGGCCGGGTGCGCGGGCGACAGGTCGGCCAGCACCAGCGTCGGCGGGAAGGCCGGGCTGCCCTGAATGATCAGCCGGCCGCGGCCGGCCGCAAGCGCGGTGACGCGCGCCGGATCGGTCGCGCGAGCGTTCCATACGGCTTCGTCGTGCGTGACGAGCGTATCCATGCCCGTCGTGCGCATCTTGAATTCGATCTGGACGAGGAACTGGCGTACCGCGAACGTCGTATAGCGGGCCTGGATCGCTTCGCGCACCATCGTATAGAGCATCAGCCCGCTCGCGAGCAGGATCGCGACCGTCACGGCCGCGCCGCCGGCATACAGCAGCGCGCGCTGGCGACGGCCGACGCGGGTCGGCGCGGCGGACGCGTGCACGGCGGCGGAGCGGGAGCGATCGGGTGCGGCGCGGTGGTCCATCGGGAACGGGGCGGTCGGCCAGGGTGCCCCCATGATAATGGAGTCCGATCGGCGCGCAATGGGGCCTGTCAGGGTTGCCGGGTGCCGGCGGGCCGTCCGGCGGCATGGCGATTACGCTATCGGGCCGGCTATCGAGGCGCCGCTTCGTCGTCGTCGGGCGGCGCGCCCGGCTCGCACGTGACGAGCCGATAGCCGAAGCCGTACATCGTCATCATCTTCACGCCATGCCGGCCGTCGAGCTCGAGCCGGTCGCGCAGATACGCGACGTGCGTGTCGAGCCGCCGGCTCGACGCGGCGACGAGCGAGCCCCACACGAGCTGGCTCACATGGGCGCGGTCGAGCGCGCGGCCCATGTTCAGGAAGAACGCCGTCGCGATCTGGAAATGTTTCTCGGTCAGCACGTGCTCGCGGCCGGCGACGGTCACGCAGCGCGTGGCCGTATCGAATTCGAACGCGCCGATGCGCCAGTGGCGATGATGGGTGGCGCGATGATGCGACCAGCGCAGCCATGTCGCGATGCTGGCGATCAGCGTGTCCGGCGGCACGACGTACGGATGATGCTCGTTCGCGCCGGCGACGAAACACGCGGATCGCGCGAGCTCCGCGTCGCGCTGGCTGATGGACACGATCGCCACGGTGCCGGCGAAACGCGCGCGCAGCGCACGGATCGCGTCCGTCGTGCGCCGGCAGGCCGTTTCGCACTGGACGACGAACAGATCGAACGCGCGCGTGTCGCACGCCGCGAGCAGGTCGGGCAGGTACTCGAAGCGCAACGGCCGGTAGCCGGCGCGGCGCAGGATGTCGTCGATGCGCAGCCGGTCGTAGCCGTATCCGGCGCGACGCAGCCGGTCGTCGAACGTGCCGCGGCTCGGATGGTCGATCGTCAGGATCGCGATGGCGGTGGAAGGGGCGTCGGTCACGATGCGGGCGGGCGAAGCCGGTGCGGCGCGGGTGCGGTGTGCGTACGCGGTCGGGCGAAATGAGGCGGGATCATGGCCGGACAGGTTCCGGGCAGCTAGCGGCGTGACGCCGTCCAAAAAAAGTCCCGCCGGGGAGGGCGGGAAAAGTATCGACTATGGAGCCTGTACTCCAGGAGGCAACGGAGAACAAGCAAGCCGATTGTGGTGGGTTCGGAGCATGAAGAACATCAGCCCAGTCCGAAATTCGTGCCGCGCAATCGACGCCGCAGCGGTTTGGGACTGGGCTGACGTCCGGCATGACCGGATTCGGACCACGGGCCGTGTCGATTTGCCGACAATGACGGCAACCCGGCGCCGGGTGCGGCAATCGTTCCGTGGCGTGCGCCGGCGCGCTTTCCGGCTTGCCATCGAACATGAAACCGTCTTTCCGAATTGCCGCACTGACCGCCTGGCTCGCGCTGAGCCTCGCCGGCACCGCGTTCGTCATCTCGCGCGCCGTGTCCGACGCGTACGGCCGCTTCTTCCAGGATTCGAGCATCACGATCCGCCTGCTTGCGCAGAAGGCCGCGCAGCACGAGGCGATCCTCGCGACGCTCGGCGCGTCGTCGCTGGCCGCGCCGCCCGCGCACATGCTCGACAACCTGCGCGAGCGGATGCCGCAGCTCGGCGGGCTGGCCTACTGGCGGTCCGGCGCAGGGTGGCAGACCGACGGCGGACCGGTTCCCGACGCGTTGCCGCAGCAGCGGCCCGGCAAGCCGTTCATGCTCGCGTTCGACGGGGCGGCCGCGTACTGGCTCATCGCCGGGACCGGCTGGGCCGTGCGCGTCGATCCGGGCCAGATGCTGCAGACGGGTGACTGGTCCACGGCGATTTCATCGGCGGCGCTCGAATTGCGCGACCGCCGCGTCGAGCTGCTGCAGCGCGTGAACGGCGACGCGACGCCGTTGTGGACGATGCATCTCGAGAAACACCTGCCCGCGCAGCCGCAAGCGTTCGTGCTGCGCACCACGCGCACGCTGACGGCTGCCGATTTGCCGTGGCTGCCGATCGCGCTGTGGAACGCGGTGGCGGCACTCCTTGCAGTGGGCGCGCTGGGTGCGTGGCGGCTGCGCGAGGCGCGGCGGCGCGCGGATGCCCGCGCGCGCCTGGATCGCTTCGGCCGACTCGACACCTTCGGTGAAATGGCGGCCGGACTCGCGCACGAGCTGAATCAGCCGCTGGCCGCGATCGTCAGCCATACGCGTGCGGCCGAACGCATGCTCGATCAACCGGCCGAGCGCGACGGCGTGCGCCGCGCGCTGCAGACGAGCGTCGCGCAGGCGAAACGTGCGGCGGCCATCCTGGAGCGCATGCGCGACGCCGTGACCACCGCGCATGGCGGCGAGCGTCGCCCGCTCGATCCCGATGCGATCGTGAACACGCTGCTGTTCCTGTATCGCGACGACTGCGCGCGCGAGCACATCGCGCTCGGCTGGCACAACGCGGCCGCGCGCGAGCGGCCGTTCGGCGAGCCGATCGCGGTCGAGCAGATCCTGCACAACCTGATCCAGAACGCGCGCGATGCGCTGGTGGGCGTCGGCGTCGGCGTCGGCGCGTCGCGCGGCGAAATCCGCATCGGCGGTGCGCGCGTCGGCCGCCATTACCGATTCAGCGTGACCGACAACGGCCCCGGCGTGCCGGACGACGTGCTGCCGCGCCTGTTCGAACCGTTCTTCACGACGCGTGAGCGCGGTCTCGGTCTCGGGCTGCCGCTGTGCGACACGCTCGCGCAGCGGCAGGACGGCACGCTGACGGTGCGCAATCTGCCGTCGGGCGGTGTCGAGGCCACGTTGCTGCTGCCGCTGGCCGGGGAGGGCGCATGAACGATTCGCTTCGACCGCGTGCGGCTTGCGACGCGTCCGTTGTCGCGATCGTCGACGACGACGAAGCCGTGCGCGACGGGCTCGCATTGCTGCTGCGCACGGTCGGTGTGGCGACGCGCTGCTATGCGGACGCGTCGGCGTTTCTCGCCGACGCGGACGACACGGCGCTCGGCTGCGTGCTGCTCGACATCCGGATGCCGGGAATGAGCGGTCTCGATGCGCTCGACGTGCTGCGTGCGCGGCGCGAGCTGCCGGTGATCGTGATGACGGGTCACGGCAACGTCGACGCGTGCCGGCGCGCGTTCAAGCGCGGCGCGCTCGATTTCCTGCGCAAGCCGGTGGACGACGACGAACTGATCGACGCGGTGCAGCAGGCGCTGCGCCGGCACGCCGCGCAGCGCGGCCAGGACGATGCCGACCAGACCCGCGCGGCCCGCCTCGCAACGCTCAGCGTGCGCGAGCGCGAGGTGCTGGACGGGATCGTGCGCGGCGGAAGCAACAAGGAGATCGCCCGCGAACTCGGGCTGTCGCCGCGCACCGTCGAGACCTATCGCGCGAACGTGTTCGACAAGCTGCAGGTCGCGTCGCTGGTCGAGCTCGTGCGCGACTACGCGGCGCTCGCGGGCGGCTCGCCTCCGTAGCGCTACGGAGGCACAACCCGTAGCCGAACGGGTTCAACGATCGCGGCGCGATTCCTACGATGACGGCTTCTCCGACAAGTCATCCATCGTCAAGGATTCGATTCATCATGATCAAGCGCTTTGCCCTGCCGTCCACGCTCGCCCTGCTGTTCTCGGGCGCTGCCTTTGCCGATACCGTCGCCGTGCTGGAGACGAAGAAGGCCGCCGACGCGAGCGACGCCGGCTACTACGCGACGGGCCGCGTCATCGGCGCCTTCGACAACGCGGTGAACATGGAGCTGACGAGCCCGCGCGTCGCGAGCCGCGTCGGCGGCCCGGAGACCGGCTCGAACGTCACCGGCTCGCTCGGCCTCGGCTACCAGTTCGGCAACGGCTGGCGCGCGGAAGGCGAATACGTGTTCAAGCGCACCAACAACTTCATCAGCTACTGGGCACCGTTCGACGCGAACGCGAACGAATTCCACGTGTCCGCGCAGCGCCTGATGCTGAACGGCTACAAGGACTTCGACCTCGGCCGCGGCTTCTCCGTGTACGGCACGCTCGGCATCGGTGTCGCGATCGTGTCGGCCGACGGCTGGCAGACCAACGACACGCGCCGCTTCGCGTCGAAGACGCAGACCAACCTCGCGTACTCGGCCGGCGCGGGCGTCAGCTACGCGATCAACAAGCGCTTCTCGATCGACCTCGGGTATCGCTACGTCGACATGGGCAACGTCGAGACGGGCTTCAACACGTTCGCGAACCGCATCAACGCGCGCGACGAACAGTTGAAGTCGAAGCTGTCGTCGAACGAAGTGTTCATCGGCCTGCGTGGCCGGTTCTGATGGACGCGCGAACGGGCGGGCCGTCGGCCGGCTCGCGCGAGGAGGCTGATGGCATGAAGGATGCGATCGATTCGCGGCGGCGCGGGCTCGTGCTGGCCACGGCCGCGCTGGCCGCCGTGCCCGCGTGGGCCGCTGACGTGCAACCTGCGCCGGGCAGCGCGCCCGGCGTGCGGCGCGAGACGTCGCCCGACCTGACGGTGCGGATCGTCGACATGCTGCACGGCATCGCGGCCGAAGGGATGCGCGTCGAGCTGTCGCGCGTCGACGGCGCGCGCGACGTGCCGCTGCGCACCGCCGCCGTCGATGCGCGCGGCGGCACGGGCGCGCCGCTGCTGGCCGGCGACGCCTATCGCGCGGGAACGTACACGCTGATGCTGCATGTCGGCGAGTACTTCCGCGCACGTAATGTGCAGTCGCCGTTTCTCACGGCCGTGCCGATCCGCTTCCGGATCGCGCGCGGCGACGAACGGCTGCATCTTCCGGTGCAGTTCGGGCCGTGGAATTACACGGTGTATCGCGGCACGTGACGCACGCGATCGCGCCACCGCGACAGGACAGGACACGACACGACATGACAGGCATCAGCACGCACGTGCTCGATATCGCGAGCGGCAAGCCGTTGACCGGCGTGCGCATCGAGCTTTACGACATGGGCGAGACGCCGCCGCTGCTCGTCGCGCGCGCGACCAGCAACGCGGACGGCCGCAACGACGCGCCGATGCTCGATGGCGATCTCGCGCGCAGCGGCGACTTCGAGCTGCGGTTTCATCTCGGCGAGTATTTCGTGCAGGCGGATGCGTTGCTGGACGTCGTGCCGGTGCGCTTCATGGTGACCGACCCTGCGCAGCACTACCACGTGCCGCTGCTGTGTTCGCCGTGGTACGTATCGACGTATCGCGGCAGTTGAACGGTCGACGGGCGACGCGGGGGCGACAGAGCGCTCGCGCGGCGGGCGCCGTCCGCTCGATCGCTCGGCCAGCAATAGGACCAGGCTGACCGCCGGATCGGACTAAAGGTCACGCCGTCCGATTTACCGGAACGGGTACGGCGGCGATACTCGAAGCCATTCGTTCAACTACGGGAGCACGGATTGCCGCGGCGGATGTCGCGCAATGCGTCGTCGACATCATGAGCATGCAGGACATCACCGGGCATTACGCGATTCCGCTCGCGCATCCGTTCTCGGATGTGCCGCCGCCGTATGGCCGGCGACGCCGGCCGTTCGTGGCGAGCCGGCGGGCGCGGCAACATGTATTCGATATCCACGGCGCGCCCCGCGTGCCGGCGCCCGCGGCGGACGGCGGCCACGTCGCCAGGGCCGCACGGCCCGCCAAGGTCGTTCGCGCGGCCGATTTCGGCTCCGACAACCGCGCATGGGTGCGCCCGCATCCGCTGCGCCGCCGCTGGCGGCTCACGTTGATGGCGTGCGCGCTGTTCGGCGCGACGTGCATCCTCGCGACGCATCTGGTCGACGAGCGCCAGCACGCGGCAGAGCACGACGCGGCTTACTCGGCGGCGATCGCGGCCGCGCCGACCGCTGCCGTCGCGGCGACGGAAGTCGCGCGGGCAACAGGCCATCCGGCGGAAGTCGCGATCGTACGGGCGGATCGTGCGGCGCCCTCGGGCGCGCAGATGCAGGCTGCCGCGACGGTGGTCGCAGAAACCGCGTCCGCGGAAGCGCGCGCGTTGCACGTCGCGGGTAGCGGGTCGGCGGGGGAACCGGTGGCGGTTGCGATGGCGGTCGCGTCGAATGCCGTCGTCGCGGAAGCCGCCGCACCGCGCGTCGAGCGCGGATCGTCGGCGCGCAAGCCGGTTGAGGCGGCCGTGCGCCTGGCGGCGAAATCCGCCGCGACGTCGCGCGGCAACGCGGAGCGTCACGTCGTAGCGGATGCGCCGGCCGCGCAACGTGCGTCGACTGCGGCGCGTGGTGCGACGCCGCATGCGCAGCCGGCCGCCCGGGCGGCCGATACGCCGCCGGCCGCGTCGGTGTCGAACTCCGCCCGGGCCGTCGGCATGACGGCCGCCGAGTTCGCGCAATGGCTCGCCGCGACGCGCGATACGTCGCGGCCGATCGCGGGCGGCACCGATATCTCGGTCGAGCTGCCGAGTCATACGCGGTTGACCGGGCAGTGACGCGTCGATTCCTGGCAGGCCGCGCATGCGTGCGACGGCGCCGAATTACGCGCGAAAAGTTCTCCTCCCTTGTGCGGCCGCTCCTTCCGATCGGCCGCATTTTTTTGCCGGCATCGTGTAGCCGACGACACGCAATCGCGACGTCGCGCCAGGTCGCCCGGCAGCGTCGACGGGGCACGCCGCACGCCGCGCACACCCTGCATGCGGAATCGGACGCGACTGATTTTCAGCGCCATTCGTTTTCGTGACAATGGGATTTCTGCGACCCGGTACGCGAACGCGTGCCGGATCATGGAGATATCTATATGAACGCGTCCCGTTTGCAACAGTTTTCGTGTGTTCCGACAGACAGGATGGGCTGCAGCTCTATATCCGGCCTTCATGCAGCCGATACCGTCGCTGCGGGCCCCTATGAAATTCGCTGACTCGCACCTCATTCTCCTTAAGAGCTCGAGGCTCCTCACTCCATTCAGGTTTAGCGAGTCCCGGTCCTACCTGGCTTGTCATCACATTTGATTACTGCGCAACCTTTCGACGTTCACCCTGTATTAAAAGCTGATCGTTCTACCTCGCGCGAGCCGCTCAAGCTGGCTTCACGCTCACATAGTTGCTCCGGTATGGTCTGTCGTGAGCGAGCACTGCCCAGATCGTCCGTGCCATCTTGTTTGCTAGCGCGACGATCACCACATTCGTCGGTCGCCGTTTCTTCATCTGGTCGACCCACGGGCTGATATGACTCCCGCTGTCAATCGGGATTGGTGTTCGGGTTTTCCACGCGTTATTGTTCAAATTTCCTGAGGGC
>NZ_LOYC01000045.1:0-16790 GCF_001524725.1 Burkholderia sp. MSMB1072 | reverse complement strand
GTCGCGTACGGGCTGAGCAGCCCGCAGTCGTCGGCCGGCGAGGTGAACGTCGGCAATCGCCAGATCACGGGGCTCGCGGCCGGCAAGAACGGCACCGACGCGGTGAACGTGTCGCAGCTCGATTCGGTCGCGAACCAGTTGACGACGCTGATCGACCAGCGCACGACCAACCTCGGCGGGCAGTACACGACGAACCCGACCGGCGCGAACGTGCCGCCGGGCTCGACCGGGCCGAATTCGTCGGCGGGCGGGTCGGGGGCGGTGGCATCGGGCTCGAACAGCACGGCGGTCGGCAACAGTTCGCTCGCATCGGGCAACGGCTCCACCGCGATCGGCGTGGGTTCGACGGCATCGGGCAACAACTCGACCGCACTCGGCACGGGCAGCAACGACGGCGGACGCTCGAACGTGGTCGCGGTCGGCTCGGCGGATTCGGCGCGCCAGGTCGTGAACGTCGCGGCCGGCACGCAAGGCACCGACGCGGTGAACGTGAACCAGTTGAATGCGAGCGTAGGCAGCGCGTTGTCGCAAGCGAACAGCTACACGGACGGCCAGGTGGCGAGCCTGCGCGACAGCCTCGACAGCTATCGCCGCGACGCGGACGGCGGCACGGCGACGGCGATGGCCGTGGCCGGTCTGCCGCAGCCGTCCGGCCCGGGCAAGAGCATGGTCGCGATCGCGGGCAGCGTGTACCGCGGCCAGTCGGGGCAGGCGCTCGGCATCTCGACCATTTCGGAGAACAACCACTGGATCTACAAGGCGGCCGTGTCGACCAACACGCGCGGCACGTACGGCGCCGTGGTCGGCGCCGGCTATCAGTGGTAAGCGGACGAGTGATTCGATGCGAAACATGAAACGGAACAACAAGCGAACCATGAAAACTCAACAGGCTGTGCTGCTCGCGGCGTGCGTCGCGACTGCCGTCGCCATGACGGGATGTGCGGTGCCCCACACGCCGCCCCGCTTTCCGGACGCGGCGTCCGCGTCGCCCGCGGGCGGCACGTTCGTGAACGTCGCGAACCTGCGCAACGTCAGTACGGGCCTCAACAAGGATCAGCTCTACGATCTGATCGGGCCGCCGCACTTTCACGAATGGTTCGTGGGCAACCACGTGTGGAACTACCTGTTCGACTTCCGTCGCGGCGACCAGGTGGTGTCCTGCCAGTACCAGGTGCAGTTCGACAAGAACATGCGCGTGAGCGCGACGTACTGGCGTGATCCGCAGTGCGCGGACTGGGTGCGGGACACGGCGCCGGCGGCAGCCGCCGCCCGGCCGGCCCCCCTCGAGCAGTACACGATCCAGGGGGAGGCACTGTTTCCGTTCGCGCAGTCGAGCCTCGATTCGATGCTCCCGGGCGGTCGCGCGGAGCTCGACGCCGCGATTGCAAAAATCCGCGACGAAGCCGGCGCGACGAACATCGACGTGGTCGGCCACACCGATCGCATCGGCTCGGAAGAAAGCAATCGTGCGCTTTCGCTGGCGCGGGCAGAGACCGTGAAACGCTACCTGGTGACGCACGGGATCGACGCCGCTCGCATTCGGGCTGACGGTGCCGGATCGTCGCAACCGGTCTCGCGTTGTCCGCCCGGCGAAACGCCGGCCGTCATCGCGTGCCTGCAGAAAGACCGACGGGTGACCATTACCGTGTACGGGCAGCACTGAGTTCGTGCTGCGCGGGGCCGCGGTTGCGCCGATTGTGCGATGTGACGTAGCCGACGGTCGTCGGCGCGCCGGGCGACGAGTCATGCGCGCTCGCCGGCTCCACGGCGCTAGCGGCCGGCGCGGCGAGCACAACGACCCGCTCGGCATGTAATGACACGGGCCGATCGGCCCGCTTCCCGTAGCCGCAACCGGTTGCGTGGCCGGTGTGACGGCACGAACGCGACACGCCCCGGACGATCCGGGCCGTGTCGTCGATCAGCGCTGCGCCGCGAGCGCCGCGGTTATCGCCAGGAATCGTGCGATATCGTCCGGCGCATGACAATGGAGCGGCGAGATCCGCACCGCGCCGGCGAGCCCGAACGATTTCAGCATCCGGCCCGAATACAGGCTCGATGCGACGCGCTCGTACACGATCACACCGCGCTTCTCGTATTCCCGCACCGCCTGCGTCGGTTCGAGATGCGCGAAGCCGATCCCGACGATCAGGTCGCGCTGCGTCAGATCGTCATGATCCCAGTAGACGTCGACGCCGTCGATCGCACGCAAGCCGTCGAGCAACGCGGCGAGCAGCGCGCGCTCATGCAGCTCGATCCGGTGCATGCCCTCGACGAACAGCGTGCGCCGGTCATCCGAATCGATGAAATACCGGCCAATCCAGGCCACGTAATCGACGATCGCCGACACGACCGCAAACTGCGCGGGCGCCGGGCTGCCGAGTTCCCATACGCCAGTCTCCTTCGCGGCGAGCCGGTGATGCGGCAATGCCGCCGCACGCGGCGACAGCCACGACATGCCCGAGCCGCGGCATCCGAAAAACTTGTACGGGGCGAAGTTGATCCCGTCGACCGGCGTGCGCTGCAGATCGATGATCCCGTGCGGCGCATGCTGGACCGCGTCGACGACGATGAACAAGTCGGGCTTCTTCGCGCGCGCACGCGCGACGATCGTCTCGATGTCGAATTTCGCGCCGGAAATGTTCGACGCCGCCATCACGCTGAGCAGCGCGGTATCCGCATCGACGAGCGACACGATCGCATCGACGTCCACGCCGCCGGTCTCCGGATTGCTCGGCGCGACGCGCAGCGTCTTGCCGGTGCGTTCCGCGTAATACGTCATCGCATCGTAGGACGACGGATGCTCGAGCACGGTCGTCACCGCATTGGTGCCCGGCACGTTTTCCATGATCGCGCGCACCATGTCGAACATCGCACCCGATGCAGTCAGCGACGCATACACGCTGCCGCCCTGCGCGTTCAGGATCGTGCGAACGTCGTCCTCGCCGCGCGACTGGATCGCCTGCAGATCGAGTGCGCGCGCGTGGATGCGTTCCGGGCAATCGGGCAGCGCATCGATCCGCGCGTACGCGTCGACCGCGGCCTTCAACCGGAACGACCCGCCCGCGTTGTCGAAGAACAGCCGCTCGCGGCCGTCGATGTCGCGATCGACGTGATGAAAGCGCGACTTGATCTGCTCCATCAACGCGTCGGGAAAAAATGCTCCACGGGGACTGCTCATCTTCGATGCTCCTGTTTGCTTCGGAATGTTGTGCGATGCGTGCATGGCGGCGTTCATGGCGGCATTCAGCCGCGCAGCGATTCGACGTACGCGCGGCCCTTTTCCGCGTCGTACCGGCCTTCCCATTTCGCGATGACGAGCGGCGCGAGCGCGTTGCCGACGACGTTCAGCGCGGTGCGCCCCATGTCCATGATCCGGTCGACGCCGGCAATGAACGCGAGCCCTTCGAGCGGCAGCCCCGCGCTCGCGAGCGTCGCGAGCATGATCACGAACATGAAGCCCGGCACACCGGCCGCGCCCTTCGACGTGACGACCATGGTCAGCGTCAGCAGCACCTGCTGCTGCCAGCCGAGGTGCACGCCGTAGAGCTGCGCGACGAACAGCGTGCCGATGCCGAGATAGATCGATGCGCCGTCCAGATTGAACGTGTAGCCCGTCGGCACCACGAACGTCGTGATGCTCTTCGGCACGCCGTAGTCCTCCATCTTCCTCATCAGCTGCGGCAGCACCGTCGCCGAGCTGCAGGTCGAGAACGCGATGATCAGTTCGTCCTTGATCACGTGCAGCAGTGTGAGGATGCGGAACCCGAACAGCCGCGCGGTCACGCCGAGCACGGCGATCGCGAACAGCAGGATGGCGAAGTAAGTGACGGCGACCAGCTTCAGCAGCGGCAGCAGCGATCCGAAGCCGAAGCTCGCGACGGTCACCGCGATCAGCGCGCACACGCCGACCGGCGCATAGCGCATCACCATGTTCGTCACCTTGAACATCGCGTCGGCGACGCCCTTGAGCATCGCGAGCACCGGCTTGCGATGCTCTTCCGGCACCGACTGCAGCCCAAGCCCGAACAGCAGCGAGAAGAAGATCACCGGCAGCAGGTCGCCCTTCGCCATCGACGCGACGATGTTGTCCGGGATGACGCCGAGCACCAGCGCCATCAGCCCGTGGTGCGCCTGCTGCACCTGTTGCGTGGCCTGCTGGTAACGGGAGATGTCGGTGTGCCCGAGTTGCGACATGTCGGTGCCGACGCCGGGCTGCAACACGTTGCCGATCACGAGCCCGAGCACGATCGCGATCGTCGTGATCGCTTCGAAATAGAGCAGCGTCTTGATGCCGAGACGGCCGAGCGACTTGCCGTCGCCCACGCCGGCGATGCCGATCACCATGCTCGTGAACACGATCGGCACGACGATCATCCGCACCAGCTTGATGAAGATGTCGCCGGCCGGCTGCAGCAATCCGGACACGGCGGCGTCGCGCAATTGAGGAAACCGGTTCAGCACGAGCCCGGTCGCGATGCCGATGACGAGGCCGATGACGATCTGCCACGCAAGACCGACGCGCGGCTTGCGGGCCGCGCCGGCGGCGGGCGGGGAATCGATGACGGTGTCCATGCAGTCTCCAGGAATGAGGGGTCGATTGAGCGATGGGTGCGATGCGGCGCGTTTTCTGGTGAACGCACGCGCCCGGCGACGCCACGGGAGCACCTTAAACAGCCGAAATATGTAAAAAAAGCGATTTTTTGACATGAGAACATATCGCTTTTCTTCATCTATCGAGTGACTCGCGATGCTGACGTTCAAGCAGATGGAAGCGCTGTACTGGATCGTGCAGCTCGGCTCGTTCGACGCCGCGGCGACGCGCCTGAACACGACGCAGTCGGCCGTATCGAAGCGGATCCAGGAACTCGAACGCACGTTCGACCTGACCGTGTTCGATCGCGCGCATCGCAGCGCGCGGCTCACCGACAAGGGCGCGGAGCTGTTCGAGCACGCGAAGGCGTTGCTCGAACAGCGCGACCGCGTGGTCGAGCGGATGAGCTCGAAGGAAGCGCTGGTGCGGCATGTCCGGATCGGCGTGACCGAACTGACCGCGCTGACGTGGCTGCCGCGCTTGATCGCGGCGATCCAGGCCGCGTATCCGCGCGTGCACGTGGAGGCCGAGGTGGACCTGACCGCGACGCTGCGCGATCGGCTCGCGGCCGACACGATCGATCTGATCGTGGTCCCGCAGATTCATGCGACGGACGCGTTCACGGCGACGGCGGTCGGCGAGGTCGACAACGCGTGGATGTGCGCAGCCGGATTCGTGCCGACGTCCCGGGCCGCCCTGTCGTTGACGGACCTCGCGCGGTTTCCGCTGATCCTGCAGGGAAACCTGTCGGGCACCGGGCACCTGTACACGCGCTTTCTGCAGGAACACGGCGTCGCGACTCAGCGCGTGCTGTCGAGCAACAGCCTGCTCGCGCAGATCGGCCTGACGCTGTCGGGGCTCGGAGTCAGCTATCTGCCGAAGGCATGCGTCGCGCACCTCGTCGCTTGCGACGCGCTGGAGATCGTGCGCACGCAGCCGGCGCTGCCGCCGGTTCGCTACGTCGCGCTGCATCGCGCCGAACGCGCCCATTCGTTGATCGCCGAGATCGTCCGGCTCGCCGCGCAGTCGTGCGATTTCAACACGAGCCTGCTGGATCCGCGGGCGCACGACTAGGGCGAATGGCGCGGCGCTGCCCACCGCCCTCCGGCGGCCGCCGAACCGGCGATCTGCTGCGCCGCATCAATCCGTATCCGGTTGCGCCCGCTGCCGCAGCCACGAAGCGCCACCGGCGCAATCGCCGTCGCCCACCCGGACATATCCGACGCTAGCGCAAACCCGGAGCCGGTTGCACTGTTCATCGCGATTCTGGTCCTGTATCGTCCTCCCATCCCCGATTGCGAAACCGCTGCATGGGAGGCTCACGATGCGAAAAAAGAATGCTGCAGCCGTCTGGATCCTGATCGCGATGGCGGCAGGCATCGTGATCGGCTACATGATCTTCACGAGCTTTCCGGACAGGAAAGCCGCCGCCGAAATCGCCGGCTACATCTCGCTCGTGTCCGACGTGTTCCTGCGGCTGATCAAGATGGTGATCGGGCCGCTCGTCTTCTCCACGCTGGTCGTGGGCATCGCGCACATGGGCGACGCGGCGTCGGTCGGGCGCGTGTTCGCGAAATCGATCGGCTGGTTCGTCACCGCGTCGCTGGTCTCGCTGCTGCTCGGGTTGCTGATGGCGAACCTGCTGCGGCCCGGCGAGAACCTCGGCCTGCCGCTGCCGGACATCGGCGCATCCGCGAACCTCGCGACGTCCAAGTTCACGCTGAAGGATTTCGTCGGCCACATGGTGCCGAGATCGATCGCCGAGGCGATGGCGAACAACGAAATCCTGCAGATCGTCGTGTTCTCGATGTTCTTCGGCGTCGCGCTCGCCGCACTCGGCGAGCGCGGCAAGATCCTGATCGCCGCGATCGACCAGTTGTCGCACGTGATGCTCAAGATCACCGGCTACGTGATGAAGCTCGCGCCGCTCGCGGTGATGGCCGCGATGGCCGCCACCGTCGCGGTCAACGGGCTGTCGGTACTGCTGAAGTTCGCGGTGTTCATGGGCGACTTCTACATCAGCCTGTTCCTGCTCTGGGCATTGCTCGTCTGTGCGGGGTTCCTGTTCCTCGGCCCTCGCGTGTTCAAGCTGCTCGTGCTGATCAAGGAAGCGTTCATGCTGTCGTTCGCGACCGCCAGCTCCGAAGCCGCGTATCCGAAGATCCTCGACGCGCTCGACCGTTTCGGCGTGCGCCGCAAGATCTCGAGCTTCGTGATGCCGATGGGCTATTCGTTCAACCTCGACGGGTCGATGATGTACTGCACGTTCGCGTCGCTGTTCATCGCGCAGGCGTACAACCAGCACCTGTCGCTCGGCACGCAAATCACGATGCTGCTGGTTCTGATGCTGACGTCGAAAGGGATGGCCGGCGTGCCGCGCGCATCGCTCGTCGTGATTGCGGCCACGCTGCACCAGTTCGGGCTTCCGGAGGCCGGGCTGCTGCTGATTCTCGGCGTCGACACGTTCCTCGACATGGGCCGCTCGGCTACGAACGCGGTGGGCAACTCGATCGCCAGCGCGGTGGTCGCGAAATGGGAAGGCCAGCTCCTGTCGGAAGCGGACGCCGAAGCCAACGCGGCGCGCATCGAAGCGGAACAGGAAGCGACGATCGCACATCCGACGGAAGTCTGACGGAGGCCCGGCGATGAAGATGCAGCGATTCTGGCGTGCGCTCGCGCTCGCGGGCCTGCTCGCCACGGGCACCACCGCGCGCGCGGAAGATGCGCCGTCGACGCCGCCGCGCGTCGAGCCGGTCGCGCCGGCCCAACTGACCGGCACGCTCGCGAAGGTGCGCGCCAGCGGCACGATCGCGCTCGGCTATCGCGACGCGTCGATACCGTTCTCGTACCTGAACGCGCGCAACCAGCCGATCGGCTATTCGATCGAGCTGTGCAAGGCGCTCGTGTCGTCGATCGAGGATGCGGTCAACCGGAACCTGACAATTCGCTGGGTGCCGGTCACGTCCGACAACCGCATCGACGCGGTGGTCAGCGGGAAGGTCGATCTGGAATGCGGCTCCACGACCAGCAACCTCGAGCGCCAGAAGCGCGTGGCGTTCTCGCCGATCATCTTCGTGGCCGGCACGAAGGTGATGGTGAAACGAGGCGCGCCGGTCCGCTCGTTCCGCGATCTCGCGGGAAAGAAGGTCGCGGTGACGGCCGGTACGACCAACGAGAAGGCGCTGCGCGACCTGAACGAGCGGTTCAGGCTCGGGATCCAGCTACAGGTGGTGCCGGACCATGCGCAAGGCTTCGCGCTCGTCGCGAACGGCAGCGCCGATGCGTTCGCGACGGACGACGTGCTGCTGTACGGGCTGATCGCCGAGAACGCGAACAAGGGCGGCCAGTACGACGTGGTGGGCGACTTCCTGTCCTACGACCCGTACGGAATCATGTTTCGCAAGGACGATCCGCAGCTCGCCCAGCTCGTGAAAAGCACGTTCCAGGAGCTGGCCGCCGACGGCGAGATCGCGCGCCAGTACAAGCGCTGGTTCCTGCGTCCGCTTCCGTCGGGCTTGAGTCTCAACCTGCCGATGAGCCCGCAACTGGAAACCATCATCGAGACGATCGGCGTCAACGGGAATTGAGCGACGTCGACATGAGCGACGCATGACGAAACAAGAACGGCCCCGATGCCTCGCCAGGCACCGGGGCCGCTCGCCGGATACAACGCGCTCAGCCGACCCGCGCCGCGCCTTGCCGTTCCGC
This sequence comes from Burkholderia sp. MSMB1072, assembly GCF_001524725.1. NCBI lineage: Bacteria > Pseudomonadati > Pseudomonadota > Betaproteobacteria > Burkholderiales > Burkholderiaceae > Burkholderia > Burkholderia sp. MSMB1072. The sequence goes on along the minus strand of NZ_LOYC01000045.1, from coordinate 8,491 downwards.
TTCGGCGCCTTCGGTGGCGCCTTCGGTGACGGTTCGCGCCAGCACCGGCTTCAGCGCCTGCCCGGTATGGCTTGCCTTCACCTGCACAAGCGCTTCCGGCGGCGCCGCCGCGACGATCGTGCCGCCGCCCACCCCGCCTTCCGGCCCGAGATCGATGATCCAGTCGGCTTCCGCGATCACGTCGAGGTCATGCTCGATCACGACGACGCTATGCCCCGCATCCACCAACCGGTGCAGCACGCGAATCAGCTTCGCGACGTCCGCCATGTGCAGGCCGACCGTCGGTTCGTCGAGCACGTACAGCGTGTGCGGCGCCTTCTGGCCGCGTCGCGTGATGTCGTCGCGCACCTTCGTCAGCTCGGTGACGAGCTTGATGCGCTGCGCTTCGCCGCCGGACAGGGTCGGCGACGGCTGGCCAAGCGTCAGATAGCCGAGCCCGACGTCCTTCATCAACTGCAGCGGATGCGCGATGTTCGAGATCGGCGCGAAAAACTCCACCGCCTCGTCGATCTCCATCGTCAGCACGTCGCCGATGTTCCGGCCGCGCCACGTGACGGCGAGCGTTTCCGGATTGAAGCGCTGCCCGTGGCACACGTCGCACGGCACCTTCACGTCGGGCAGGAAACTCATGCCGATCGTGCGCACGCCTTGCCCTTCGCACGCGGGGCAGCGCCCGTCGCCGGTATTGAACGAGAAACGCGACGCCGTATAGCCGCGTGCGCGCGCTTCGAGCGTATCAGCGAACAGCTTGCGGATCGTGTCCCACACGCCGATGTAGGTGGCCGGGCACGAGCGCGGCGTCTTGCCGATCGGCGTCTGATCGACTTCGAGCACGCGATCGATCTGCTCCCAGCCGCTCAGCGACTCGCAGCCCTGCCACGCATGCGTGACGTTCAGCGACGGCCGCGGCGCGCGGCGCGCGAGCACGCTCGAGCGGCGGTCGGTAGCCGGCGCGTCCTGCTGTGCCGCCTTGCGCGCCCGCCGCGTGGCCGGCGACGACAGCACCGAGCGGCCGACCGCGTCGAGCAGGTTCGTCATCAGCACGTCGCGCGCGAGCGTCGACTTGCCCGACCCGCTGACGCCCGTCACCGCGACGAGCCGCGCGAGCGGAATGCCGACCGTGACGTCGCGCAGGTTGTGCAACCTGGCGCCATGCACGGTCAGCCACGCTTCCGGCACCGCCGCCCCGCCCTTCTTGCCCGGCAGGCTCACGCTGCGGCGCGGCTGCAGCGGATGCAGCATCGGCTGCGCGAGCAGGCGCCCCGTCACCGAATCGGCCTGCGCGGCGAGATCGGCGACCGCGCCTTGCGCGACCAGCGTGCCGCCGCGCTTGCCGGCGCCCGGGCCGACGTCGATGATGTGATCGGCGCGGCGGATCGTGTCCTCGTCATGCTCGACGACGACCAGCGTATTGCCCTTGTCGCCGAGCTTGCGCAGTGCGTCCAGCAGGATCTGGTTGTCGCGCGGATGCAGGCCGATCGTCGGCTCGTCGAGCACGTAGCAGACGCCCTGCAGGTTGCTGCCGAGCTGCGCGGCCAGCCGGATACGCTGCGCTTCGCCGCCCGACAGGCTCGGTGCCGCGCGGTCGAGGCTCAGGTAGCCGAGCCCGACTTCCTCGAGAAACGCGAGGCGGCTGCCGATCTCGCTGACGATGTCGCGCGCGATCTGCGCGTCGCGTCCGGCGAGTTCCAGCGCGTCGATCCAGCGGCGCGTGTCCGACACCGTCCATTGCGCGACCTCGACGATCGGATGTGCATCGAACGTGACCGCGCGCGCGACCGGGTTCAACCGCGTACCGCCGCAATCCGGGCACGGCTCGTTGCCGACGCCCTCCGGCTCCTGCTCGTCCGACGGCAGCGTCTGTTCGCGGCCGCGGCCGTCCTCGGCGAGCACCGTGTCGTCGTACGCGGCGCGCTGTTCGCGCGTGAGCGTGACGCCGGTACCGACGCAGGTCGTGCACCAGCCGTGTTTGCTGTTGTACGAGAACATCCGCGGGTCGAGCTCCGGATAGCTCGTGCCGCACACCGGGCACGCGCGCTTGACCGACAGTACCTTGACCGCGCCGACCCCGGCGGTCGAATGATCGTTGCGCATCGCATCGTGCAGCCCGTCGAGCGGCGCGAGCAGGTGCATCACGCCCTTGCCGAGCTCGAGCGTCTCGTCGAGCCTGCGCCGCAACTCGGCTTCGTTGTCCGGCGACACGACGATATCGGCAACCGGCAATTCGATCGTGTGCTCGCGGAAGCGGTCGAGTTTCGGCCACGGATCGACCGTGACGAACTCGCCGTCGACGCGCAGATGCGTGCTGCCGCGCGCCTTCGCCCACTTCGCGAGATCCGTGTACACGCCCTTGCGGTTGACGACGAGCGGCGCGAGCAACCCGACGTGTTCGCCGCGATGATCGCGCAGCAGTTGCGCGGCGATCGATTCGACGGATTGCGACGTGACCGGCGTGCCGTCGTGGATGCAGTGCTGCAGGCCGAGCTTCACATACAGCAGCCGCAGGAAATGCCACACCTCGGACGTGGTCGCGACCGTGCTCTTGCGCCCGCCGCGCGACAGCCGCTGCTCGATCGCGACGGTCGGCGGAATGCCGTACACCGCGTCGACCTCGGGGCGACCGGCCGGCTGCACGATCGAGCGCGCATACGCGTTCAGCGATTCGAGATAGCGGCGCTGGCCTTCGTGGAACAGGATGTCGAACGCGAGCGTCGACTTGCCGGACCCCGACACGCCGGTGATCACGTTGAACTTGCCGTGCGGGATGTCGACGTCGAGCGACTTCAGATTGTGCTCGCGCGCGTTGACGATCCGCACGACGTCCTCGCCCTCGACCGCACGGCGCGCGCGCGCCGCGTTCAGCACGGCCTGCAGCGGCACGCCTTCGTCGGCAACCGCCGCTGCGCCGTCCATCGCGCGGTCGTACTGCAGCAGCGCGACGCCGGTATGCGATCCGGCGCAGGCCTTCACGTCGTCGGGCGTGCCCGCGCACAGCACGAAGCCGCCGCCATCGCCGCCTTCCGGGCCGAGATCGATCAGCCAGTCGGCCGCGCGGATCACGTCGAGATTGTGCTCGATCACGATCAGCGAATGGCCGGCTGCGAGCAGCTTGCCGAACGCCTGCATCAGCTTCGCGATGTCGTCGAAGTGCAGCCCGGTGGTCGGCTCGTCGAACATGAACAGCTTCGCGCGCGCGATGCGCGCCTCTTCCGTCGCGACCCGGCGCCCGTTGGCTGCCGCCGCCGACTCGGCGAGGAAGCCGGCGAGCTTCAGGCGCTGCGCCTCGCCGCCCGACAGCGTCGGCACCGGCTGGCCGAGCTTCACGTATTCGAGGCCGACGTCGACGATCGGCTGCAGCACGCGCAGCACCTCGGCATCGGTCGCGAAGAACGCGGCGGCTTCGCTGACGGTCAGGTCGAGTACATCGGCGACGTTCAGCGCGCGGCCCGCGCGCTCGATGCGCACTTCGAGAATCTCGGCGCGGTAGCGGCTGCCGTCGCAGTCCGGGCAACGCAGGTAGACGTCGCTCAGGAACTGCATTTCGATGTGTTCGAAGCCCGAGCCGCCGCAGGTCGGGCAACGGCCGTCGCCCGAGTTGAAGCTGAACGTGCCGGCGCCGTAGCCGCGCTGCAGCGCGAGCGGCGCCTTCGCGAACAGCTTGCGGATTTCGTCGAACGCGCCGACGTAGCTCGCCGGGTTCGAACGCGTGGTCTTGCCGATCGGCGACTGGTCGACGAACACGACGTCGCCGACCTGGTCGGCACCCGTCAGGCTGCGGAACGCGCCCGGCGACTCGGTCGCCTTGCCGTGGTGCCGCGCCATCGCCGGATACAGCACGTCCTGCAGCAGCGTGGATTTGCCGGAGCCGGATACGCCCGTCACGCACACGAGCCGCTGCAGCGGAATCTCGACCGTGACGTCGCGCAGGTTGTGCTCGGTCGCGCCTTCGAGCACGATGCGCGGCGTGCTCGCATCGACCGGACGGCGCGCCCAGTTCGACGCATGCGCGACCTGCTTGCGGCCGCCGAGATACTCGCCCGTCAGCGTGTGCGCCGAACGGATGTCGCCCGGCGTGCCGTCGTACACGATCGTGCCGCCGCGTTCGCCCGGGCCGGGGCCCATGTCGATCAGTCGATCGGCCGCGAGCATCACCGACGGATCGTGCTCGACCACGACCAGCGTGTTGCCCGCGTCGCGCAGCCGCTGCATCGCCTCGACGATCCGCGTGAGATCGCGCGGATGCAGCCCGATGCTCGGCTCGTCGAGCACGAACAGGGTTTTCGTGAGCGACGTGCCGAGCGCCGTCGTCAGGTTGATCCGCTGCACCTCGCCGCCCGACAGCGTGCGGCTCTGCCGGTCGAGCGTCAGGTAACCGAGCCCGACGTCGCACAGGTATTTCAGCCGCGTGCGCACCTCGGCGAGCAGCAGCTTCAATGCATCATCGAGCAGCGCGCTCGGCAGCACGATTTCGTCGAAGAAGCGCCGGATGCGCTCGATCGGCAGCAGCATCAGGTCGTGCACGGTCAGGCCCGGCAGCGCCTCGAGCTGCGCGCGGCTCCAGTCGACGCCGCGCGGCATGAAGCGATCGGCCGGCGCGAGCACGCCGTCGGCATTCTCTTTCGAGCCGAGCCGCCATTGCAGCGATTCCGTCTTCAGGCGCGCGCCGCCGCACACGTCGCACGGCGTGTAGCTGCGGTATTTCGACAGCAGCACGCGGATGTGCATCTTGTACGCCTTCGATTCGAGGTAGCCGAAGAAGCGCTTCACGCCGTACCACTGGCTCTGCCACTTGCCGTTCCAGTCCGGCGAGCCGTCGACGACCCAGTCGCGCTCGGCATCCGTCAGCTCGGACCACGGCACGTCGCGCCGGATGCCGGCCTTCGCCGCGTAGCGCATCAGGTCGTCCTGACACTCTTTCCACGCGGGCGTCTGCATCGGCTTGATCGCGCCGCCGCGCAGCGTCTTGCGCGCATCGGGGATCACGAGGCCGAGATCGACGCCGATCACGCGGCCGAAGCCGCGACAGGTTTCGCACGCGCCGTACGCCGAGTTGAACGAGAACAGCGCCGCTTGCGGCTCCGCGTAGCGCAGGTCGCTGTCGGGATCGTGCAACCCGGTGGAGAAGCGCCACACCTGCGGCTCGGCGACCGCGTTTTCAGCCTCCGGCGCCAGCACGTACACGTTCACGCGGCCGCCGCCGCGCTTGAGCGACGCCTCGATCGCCTCGACCACCCGCACCTTGTCGGCCTGCTGCACGCGGAAACGGTCGGCCACCACGTCGAGCACCTTGCGCGCCCCGGTGGGCGACGCGATTTCGCGCTGCGCCTGCACGCGCGTGTAGCCGCTCGCCGACAGCCACTGCGCGATTTCCTCGTCGGACACCGCTTCCGGCAATTCGACCGGGAACGTGACGACGACGCGCGGATCGTCCGCCCGCGTACGCGCGACGAGTTCCGCGTAGATCGTCTCCGGCGTATCGTGCCGCACCTGCCGCGCGGTCTTGCGGTCGAACAGCTCGGCCGCGCGCGCGTACAGCAGCTTCAGGTGGTCGTTCAGCTCGGTCATCGTGCCAACGGTCGATCGCGAGCTGCGAACCGGGTTGGTCTGGTCGATCGCGATCGCGGGCGGCACGCCGTCGACGCGCTCGACCTGCGGGCGATCCATCCGGTCGAGGAACTGGCGCGCGTACGCGCTGAAGGTTTCGACGTAGCGCCGCTGGCCCTCCGCGTACAGCGTGTCGAACACGAGACTCGACTTGCCCGAGCCCGACGGGCCGGTCACGACCGTCATTTCGCCGGTGCGCAGGTCGAGATCGAGATTCTTGAGGTTGTGCTGACGTGCTCCGCGAATGCGGATCAGATTGCTGGATGACAATTTGCCTGCCCGTCTGAATGAGTTAGCCAGAGTTCACGGTGCCGGAACGCTGCGGCGGATGCCCGCAGGCGCGGCGCGGGCCGCGACAAGGGATACCTGCGCGCGGCCCGGTTCGACGGATACTATACTGTATATTCATACAGTTTTCCATGAACGGGCGAAGGCGCGAAAACGCCTCGCCGTCAGCGAATCGGGCGACCGCCCGGGCGCGACGCCGTGCTACGCGGGTTTGCGCAGCGGCTCCAGCAGGTGCCGCAAGCCGTTATGGTCGATCTCGTGCATGAGCGCGAGCTGTCGGCCGAGTTCGCCGCGCGGGAACCCTTCGCGAGCCAGCCAGTTGAGGTAAGGTCCGGGCAGGTCGGCAATGAGTCGGCCCTTGTATTTTCCGAAGGGCATGGTGACGGCGACAAGGCGCTCGAGATCGGGGGCATGCATGCGCGTATTGTGCACGGCTTTGCGCTCTCCCGCCGCGCGCGCGCCGCTCCACGCCGGCCCACGGCCGCGAATCCGGCCCTTCGCGGCCGGCCGAATCGACGAACCGGCCCCGATTGACGGTCGGGACTCGCGTCTGCCGCCGACTTCCTTCCCGCCTGCTAGACTGGAACTTCCCCCTGCACACCATGGAGGGAATCATGATGTCCACCTACGTCGTGAAGACCGGCGAGCTGTTCCTGTGCACCGCCGAGGACGGCGATATCGGCATGGCGCCGGCCATCGAGGATGCCGCATCCTTTAGTTCGTACGACGAAGCGGAGAAAGCCGCAAGCGCGCATGCCGACCCGGGATACGAGATCGTGGCCGTCTGCATGATCAGGCACTGAGCGTCGATTCACGGCCCGTGCGGATAACGATTCGCAGGCCGGACGCACGTCGCCGTGGGGCGACGGCGTTCATGCGACGGACCGCATGCGCACGCCGCGACGGCCCTTTCCCGCCGCCGTCGTCCGCGTCGAGCATCATCGCCGCAAGCAAGCCGTCCTGCTTCGACGGCCGCGCTTGCGGCAACCCGGTCGCGGCATCCTACTTCTGCAGCGAGATTTCCACGCGACGATTGCGCGCGCGCCCTTCGGCGGTATCGTTCGATGCCGCCGGATTGGCTTCCCCATGACCGGCCGCGGCAAACGAATCCGCCTTCAGCCCGTGCTCGCGCAGGTATGCGGCGACGGCTTCCGCCCGGCGCTTCGACAGCGCCTGATTGTGCGCATCCGAACCGGTCGCGTCGGTATAGCCGTCCACTTCCACGCGGGAGAAATGCCGGTCGGCCTGCTGGTTCAGCAGCGTGTCGAGCGCGGCGGTGGCCGCGGGCGTCAGCGCGGCCGAGTCGGTCGCGAAATACGCATCGCCGGTCAGGCTCACCTTCTCGACCGGCGCGGGCGCCGGCGCAACGGCCGCGGCGGCCGGTGCGGGCGCCGCGCCGCACTGGAACACGATCGAATGCGGATCGGCGCCGTCGCGGTACGGCGTGGTGGTGTCGACGAGGCGCACGGGCTCGTTGCCGCACATGCGTGTCGCGACCTTCATGCAGGTCTTCGCGGTCGACAGGATGCCGTGGCAGTCGACCTGGAACGTCCGGATGCCGTTGCGCGACTGCAGTTCGTACGCGTTGTACGTCGGCCCCGACGCACTCGAACAGGCCGCGAGGGAAACGACGGACGCCAGCAGTGCAAGATGGATGTTTTTCACTTGATTACTCCGAGAATGCGATGGGCGCAGCGTGCGGCGCGGCCGCACGCGCATGCGTTTGCGTTCGGCGCGGCCCGCCCCGGCACCGTGTGCCGGAACGAACCGCTGCGCGCGATCACTTCCACTGATACAGCATGCCCGCGCCGACGACGCGCTGGCTGCCGGCGAAACCGCCGTTCAGCGTCGCCTTCAGGTTCTCCGTGATGCGCGCCTGCATGCCGACCGCCATGGCCTTCTGGCCCTGGAACGTCGCCGTGCCGACCCCCATCGCGAAGTTCGAATCGCGGTCCATGTGCGGGATCGACGCCATCGCGGCGGTCGCGGCGATCCCCTCGCGGGCCATCGAATCGGTCTGCTGGATCTGCTGCTGCATCTGCGTGAGCTGGTTGTTGACCGTGTTCAGCGACTGCGTGAACTGGTTCGATACCGCATTCAACTGGTTCACGTTCACGGCGTCGGTGCCCTGCGTGCCGGCCGCGACGTTCACGACCTGGCGCGCCGAATCCGCCGAGCCGACCGCGACCACGTTCGAGCGCCCGCCATCGTTGCTGCCCGTGCCGAGCGCAGTCGAGTTGTTGCCCGATGCCGTCGAACCCACGCCGATCGCGGCGGAGCCGTTGCCCGATGCCGTCGAGCCGTTGCCGACCGCCGTGCTGTTCGAGCCCGATGCCACCGCCCCCGACCCGCCCGCCGACGAATTCGGCCCGCTCGCCCCTGGCGGCACGTTGCCGCCGGTCGGATTCGACGTGTACGAACCACCGAGGTTGGTCGTGCGCTGGTCGATCAGCGTCGTCAACTGGTTTGCGACCGAATCGAGCTGCGACACGTTCACCGCGTCGGTGCCGTTCTTGCCTGCTGCGAGCCCCGTGATCTGGCGATTGCCGACGTTCACCTCGCCGGCCGACGACTGCGGGCTGCTCAGCCCGTACGCGAC
>NZ_LOYC01000044.1:0-99758 GCF_001524725.1 Burkholderia sp. MSMB1072 | reverse complement strand
GCGTTGATGTTGTCGATCGCCGAGCCGACGTTGTTGTTGATCGTGGTCGAACCGTCGCTGTTGTACGTCACGTACGATGGCGCCGAGATCGCGCCGGTGGTCGGATCGTAGGTGGCGCCGCCGCCGATCGCGCCGGCCGTGCTGTTGCCCAGGTTCGTGTTGTTGTTCGCGATCGAGCTCAGGCCCGTCGACAGCGAGCTCATGCCGGTCGACGTGGCAGTCGACAGCGACGTGAGGTTGCTGTCCGTGCTCGACAGTCCGGTAGACAGCGACGTGATCGAGCTGTTGGTCGTACTCAAGCCGGTCGACAACGAACCGATGCTGGTCGACGTCGCTGTCGACAGCGACGTAATCGAGCTGTTGGTCGAGCTCAAGCCGGTGGACAGCGAGCCGACGACCGTTGACGTCGACGTGGACAGCGACGTGAGGTTGCTGTTGGTCGAACTCAGGCCGGTGGACAACGAGCCGACGATAGTCGAGGTCGATGTGGACAGCGAGGTGACCGTGCTGTTGGTCGAACTGAGACCGGTGGACAACGAGCCGACGATAGTCGAGGTCGATGTGGACAGCGAGGTGACCGTGCTGTTGGTCGAACTGAGACCGGTGGACAGCGAGCCGACGATAGTCGAGGTCGATGTGGACAGCGAGGTGACCGTGCTGTTGGTCGAGCTCAGGCCGGTGGACAGCGAACCGATGCCCGTGGACGTCGACGTGGACAGCGACGTGATCGAACTGGTCGTCGAACTGAGACCGGTGGACAGCGAACCGATGCCCGTAGACGTCGACGTGGACAGCGACGTGATCGAACTGGTCGTCGAACTCAAGCCGGTCGACAACGAACCGATGCCGGTGGACAACGACCCGATGCCGGTTGACGTCGACGTCGACAACGACCCGATCGAGCTGTTGGCCGAACTCAGGCCCGTGGACAACGAGCCGATGCCGGTCGAAGTCGACGTGGACAACGACGTGATGCTGGACGCCGTCGACGTCGACAGCGAGTCGATCGCCAGATTCGACGCATTGAGCTGGCTACCGTTGATCGCATCGGTGGAGGTCGCGCTGATTTGGCCGGCGGCGACGTTCTGGATCTGCCGCGGCGCGGCGGCCGAGCCGACGCTCACCACGTCGCCGCCCGCCGGCGTGCCGCCGGCAAAGTTGTACGTGGTTCCGCCGATGACGGCGCTGGGCGTCTGCACGGCGGCCGACACCGTCGACGCGTTGCCGAGCACGACCGCGCCGTTGAGGCCGGCCGGCACGGACACGCCGCTGCCGACGACGAACGCGTTGTTCGCGTTGATCGTGTTGTTGTTGCCGAGCGAATACGAACCCGAGCCGGTGACGGTGCTCGGATCGCCGATCGCGGCGGAGTTCGCGCCGCTGACGACGTTGCCCGTGCCGATGCTCAGGCTGTTCACGCCGCTCGCCTGGGCGCCTACGCCCATCGCGATCGCGTTCGTACCCGATGCGTTCGCATTCAGACCGACCGACGTGGTTCCGCTCGCGGTGACGCCGATGCCCGCATTGGTGCCGATCGCGACGTTGTCGTTGCCCGACACGAGGTTGCCGGCGGAAGCCGCGAGCGTGCCGTCATACGTGACGGTTCCGTCGCCGCTGCCCAGCGCGACGTTGCGCGTGCCGGTGACGCCCGAACCCGCACCGCGCATCGCGCTCGCGATGCCGCCGCCGATCGCGGTGTTCTGCGCGCCGCTCACGAGCGTGCCCGTGGCGAGACCGACCGCGACCGAACCGGTATTGGCGGTCGTGGAGCCCGCGCCTGCGCCCGCGCCGGCCGCCACGGTGCCATCGCCGCTCGCGAGCGCCTGGCCGCCGATCGCGAGCGACGTGTTGCCGGTTGCCTTCGCGGCGTTGCCGACAGCGGTCGCGGCTGCGACGGTGGCCTGCGCGTTCGGGCCGAGGGCAATGGTATTGGCTGCCGTCGCCTGCGAACCGATGCCCATCGCGACACCGTAAAACCCGGTTGCGATGGACTGCCAACCAAGCGCAATCGCATACTGGTTGCCCGCACTTGCCGCCGTGCCCAGCGCGATCGCGCCTTGCTGGGTAGCCACCGCACCCGCGCCGGCTGCGAACGTGTCCTGTGCCGAAGCGACCGAGTTCCCGCCCAATGCGATGGCCTGCAGCGCGGTGGCTGACGACGAATCGCCGATCGCGATCGCCTGACCGGAGCCGTGCGTGGCGGCCCCGGCGCCACCCGTCGCAAACGCGCCAGGGCCGATCGCGATGTTGTTTGTGTCGTTGGTCGCGGTCGAGCCGGCGGTCGCCGCGCCGACGGCGACCGAGCCTGCGCTGATCGAGTTCGCGAAACTGCCGAGCGCGCTGCTGGATGAACCTTGAGCCTTCGCACCGGGTCCGAGCGCCGCGGAATTGATCCCGCTCGCGTTCGCCGACGTACCGAACGCCGATGCAGCCTGGGCGGACGCCTGTGAAAAGATGCCGACTGCCGTGCTGTTGACGCCGCTCGCCGTGACGTTCCCGCCGATCGCGATCTCACCGCTCGCGAGCGCGGCGTTCGTGCCGCAGCCGATCGCAATGCCGTTGTTCGTCGTCGCGGTCGCCGAGCCCGGGCAATTCGTGCCGGAAATCGCGACCTGCGCGGCCGCACCGCCCGACCACATCGCCATGCTGCCGAGCACGGCAAGCGTCACGGACTTGAGCGCGGCCGCCGCGCCGGTGCCGCGCGCGACGGCTCGGGCTCCGGCACCGGCTTTGCCCTTGCCGTGGGCCCGATCGAGTTCGGATACCGCGACGATTGCGCCGCGTGCCGCATTCCACACAGTGCGGTAAGTTCTATTCATGGATTTCTGCCGGTAAGCGGCGCGCGCCATCCACGTACCGGGCCAGCCAGGAATGCCGGATGCGTGGAATGTCTGTCGAGCCGTGTGAAAACTGTATTTATCGGGAAGCGCGGTCTTGTGAAAAGGAGATTTCGATCAATCGATTACCCCGGAAAGGTGAAAGAGCGCGATTAAACAAATCGAATTTTATATGCCTTTTCAAGGGCAATTCGATTAATCGAAACGGGCAAGAATCCGCTGATCCGTAGAATAAGGGAAAGGTATTCTGGCAAGAGAGCGAGAAAATCTGAATAATTGTGAATTAAATGTGAACAAAGAAAACGAGCGGCTGCGAGCGACCGTATTGCGTGGATTTCCGGCGTGTCGGTCGACTGGGGGGATGGGCTGATTCCGATCGTTTGCGATGGTTTTTAACAACAAAAACAATGCAATTCGGGCCGGTGCGGATAAACGGTGATATGCACGAAAGACCGTAAAATTTTTAAATTGACGAAATGGCGATGTCGCCGCACGGCGCGGTAACCATGCGCGGGGCGCTTCCCGGCCAATGGGAAGTGAAAAAAATTACGGAATGCGTCGTGCGCGGTGCCGCGGGCCTGATTTTCAACCGTCGCGGCGGGCGGTGTTTCGACGGAGCAGCAGCGTGAAGACGGACCCGCGTCCGACCGCGCTATCGACACGAATTTCTCCGCCCAGCGCGTCGACCACCTGCTTGACGAACGCGAGCCCGAGGCCATGCCCGGCCGTCGCGCCGCTCGCGTCGACGCGAAAAAACTCGGTGAACAGGTTCGGCAATTGATGTTCCGGGATGCCGACGCCCGTATCGGCGACCGTCACGCGCCAGCGTTCGTCGCTTTCGCCGGCCGCGACGGTCACGGTCGAGCCCTCCGGGCTGAACCGGATCGCGTTGTCGATCAGATTCGCGAATGCGCGGCGCAGCAGTAGCGCATCGGCGATCACGAGCATCCCCGGTTCCGCGATCAACCGGATCTTGATCCGCTTCGCGCTCGCATGTGCCCACATATCGTCGGTCGCGTCGGCGAGCAGCGGCGCGAGATCGACTTCCGTCGCTTTCGCCGAGCGCGCTTGCGCGCGAGCGAGCAACAGGAACTGGTCGGCGAGCGTGAGCGTCGTGCGCGCGTAGTGGCCGACGAGATCGATGAACCGTGCTTCGGGCAACGAAGCCGGCGCTTCGAGACGTTGCTCGATCAGCGCGAGGATCGCGGCCTGCGGCGAACGCATGTCGTGCGACAGAAAGCGCAACGCGGTATCGCGCTGACGTTCGGCGGCGCGCATCGGCGTGACGTCCGCCACGTGAAAGATCAGCATCGCGTCGCCTGCTTCGCGCGCGGGCACGACCGCGCATTTCACCAGCAGCGAGCGCTGCTTCGCGTCGACGATCTCGATGCCGTCCATCGGTGCGGCAGGTTCGTTCGACGGCGTGATGCCGTTGCGTTCGGCCAGCGTTTGCAGCGCGCGTTCGACGTAGTGCGCCGCGTCGTCCGAGGCGGTCATCTCGCGCAGCACGCGCGCCGCGTGGCGGCCGGTGGCGGGCGGCGGCGAACCGTGCCGCGCTGCTTCCGTCTCGTACAACCTGAGCGCCCGGCGGTTCGCGAGCAGCACCGCGCCCGAACCGGACGCGACGAGCGTGGCTTCGGGCAGGCTGTTCATCCATTCGGAAATGAGGTGTGCGGAGCGCCGCAGGCGCGCGATCATCGCGGTCATCACGATCACCCGCCGGCGGAACGGATCGATCGCGTCCGTGGGAGCGGGCGCGTCGCCCGGCAGACACGGGTCGGCGATCGTGCGTTCCGCTTCGCGGGTCAGATAGCGCAGCAACGTTTCCTGCCGCCGCCATGCGCTGAGCGCGTACGCAAGCAAGCACGCGGCGACCGCGGTGGCGGGAAAGCAGAACAGATGCGCGGTCTTCAGAACGACCAGCGACGCGGCGCATGTGGCCAGTGCGATGGCCGCGCAAGCGAGCAGCGCGGCGCGCGGGCCGAGCGCGAATAATGCCGCGCAAAGCCACGGCAGCACCGACAGGCTGAACAGTACCTGGTTGGCCCACGATGCGGTGCGCACAAGCGAGCCGCTCGCGAGTGCGTAAGTGGCTTGCGCGACGAACTCGACGCCGGCGCGCGGCGGCGGCTCCCGGCCCGGCGTGACGAAGTGCGTGTCCGCGGTGCCCGAGGTCGGGCCGACGAGCACGATCGCGTCCTTGAGCAAGCCGGGATCGACGCGGCCTTCGAGGGCGTCGACGAAGGGGACCGTGTAATACGACGGGGCGGAACCGAGCGGCACGTAGCGGCGGCATGCGCTGGTCCAGTGAATGTCGCGACGTGCCGGCGGTTCGTCGCACTCCTCGAACGGCACGCCGCTCGCGCGGAGCAGGGACGCGCTCATGTGCTCGTAGTCGATGGTCGGGGGCCCTTCGCGCAGATAGAAGCTGCGCGACACGCCATCCGCGTTCGGCGCGGCGTTGACCTGCGCGATCGCGAATGCGCCGCGCGCGATCGGCTCGAGCGGCGGCACCACGTTCGGCAAGCCGTCCCCATCGTCGTCGGCCACCACGGCCGGCAGCACCACGCGGCCATTGCGCTTGATCGCGCTCGCCAGCCACGCGTCGCCGGCAGGCAGGATTCTGCCCGGATGCGTGAACGCGACGTCGAGCCCGATGGCGGCCGCACCCGCCGCGGTCAGCCGGTCGATCAACGTCGCGTAATCGGCACGCTTGACCGGCCATCCGCCGAGCGCCTTCGCGCTCGCACCGTCGATCGCGATCAGCACGATCTTCTGCGGCGACGGCCGCTGCAGCAGCGGCTGCACGACGTCGAAGAAGAACAGGTCGGCGCGACGCAGCGCGCCGGACGTCGTCAGCGTCGCGCACAGCAGCAGCACGAATGCACCCGTCACGATACATTCGCGCATGAAACCGCCTGGCATACGCGCATCGTCGGCAAGCATCACGGGTGATTCATCGTAAAGCGTGTGCGTTGACGGCGGCCTCACTCGCACTCGAACCCGGCGGGCGTCAGCGGAGGCGGCGACGCCGGCTGCGCGAGCGGAACGCGGTGTGGCGACGCGCCGGCGTGATCGCGGGCCGACGGCACGGCTTCGAGGCGATAACCGTGTGTGTAGACGGAACTCAGGCGCAACCCGTTCTCGGGACCGAGTTCGAGCTTTTGCCGTATCCGGTAGATATGGGTATCGAGCGTGCGCGAATCCGGATCGAGCTCGCGTCCCCACGTGCTCATGCAGACGAGCTTGCGCGACAGCAGCTTGCCGATGTTGGTGAAAAAGAGTTCGGCGAGGTCGAATTCCTTCGGCGTCAGCTTGATCGGCACGCCGCGCAGCAGGATCGTGCGTTCGCGCGGGTTCAGCACGTAGTCGCCCGCGCCGATGAGGCCGAAGCCGTCGATATCGCGCGCCGAGCGTTTCAACAGCGCGTTCACCCGGCTCGCGAGTTCGGCGACGCGAAACGGCTTCGTGACGTAGTCGTCGGCGCCGGCATCCATCGCCAGCACGATGTCGTCTTCGAGCGTCTTGCTCGTCACGAATAGCACGGCCGGTGACGTGCCGAGCGTGCGGCGAATCCAGTACAGCACTTCGAAGCCGCTCATTGTCGGCAGCAGCCAGTCCAGGATCACGAGGTCGAACGGCTGCGCGCGCAACAGTCGTTGCGCCGACTCGCCGTCGTGCACTTCAACCACTTCGTGTCCGAGCGGGGCCACGACGCGCGCCGCGGCTTTCGCATGAACGGGATCATCTTCGACTATCAGCACACGCATCGGGGCTTCATCCTTGTCATCAGCACGTGGGCGATACCGCACACGTCTTCACTTCGTCTTCAGCGCGTCCGCGCGGCGCACGGGCGATGCGCGGACGGCGCGTGTCGCCGCCAGGCCGACAGGCACAACGCTCTGGCACTGCGGAGGAGCGGGGGCGTCATGCGTGCTGCGCCCTCGCGGGAGAAAACATCGAACCGCGGCACCCGATACACGCACTGCTGCAGCAAGCGCGTGCGGCGACCGCGTTATGCAGTCACGGCCATTTGCGGCGAGCCCTCGCGTTCGGGATCCGATGTCGAACCATGCCGGAGCAGGGCGCGCGCGGAGGAACGAATTGAGGCAATCGTCGCGCATGTTTAAGGGCGTTCTGCCGGGCTCTCGGCATCGGGGTGCTCATGGTTGCCATGCCCTCGTCAGGCTGCAAGTGTTTCGATTGTGCTTGGGTCGGCCGCGGGGCGCGGCGCGTTTCACGTAGCGAATCCGGATGCGCTCACCGGCAATGTGGCGAGCAAATTTTTCCGATTCGGCGATAGGGTCCGCTGCCGTTGTGACAATGAGCGACCTCTAAATGTCGGCGGATTTTCGCACAAGGGTAAGGGTTTGTCATGCGACGACAGACGTTTGATCGTCGCTGCGGCAAGGCGCTCGACGATCGCAGGCTTGTGATCGATGGAAGCGGACCGATCCGTTTGTTCGGGCCAATCGTCGACGCGCGACGGCGCGCCGCGTCGATCAATTAGTCGGTACGACGGCCTGGTCGACGAACGCTGCCGGCCGGTCAACGAGACGACGATTCGCCGGGTGCGTGACTCGACGCTGTTCGGGTATCGGGCTATGGTGTACGCCCGCGTTGTCGTCGGGTCGGGGGCGCATGCCGCGGAGTCCGCAGTTTCCGATCAGGCGGCCGGCGCGACCGATGCGCCCGTGATGCCGTGCCGGCGCAGCGAATCGGCGACGAAGCCCGACGCCTTCATTTCCTCGACGAATGCGTTCAGCTCGGCGGCGGCCGCGTCGCCGCGACTCTTCGGCACGCCCATCGCCTGCCGGATCACCATGAAGCGCTCGTCGAGCAGGCGCAGGCCGGGCGTTTTCGCGGCGTCGGCCTCGAGCTGCTGCTTCACGCCGGCCGCCACTTCCAGTTGCTGCTCGACGAACGTCGACACGACGGCCTGCGACGTCGGGGCGCGCATGATCTGCGCGGCTTTCAGTTCGCGGGTGAGGAACAGGTCGTACGCGCTGCCCTTGCCGACGGCCACGCGGTTGTGCGGCTGGTCGACGTCCGCGTTGGTGCGGATCGGCGACGCGTCCGGCACGAGATAGAAGCCTTCGATCAGCACATACGGCGCGGTGAACGCGACGGTTTCGCCGCGCAGCGGATCGACCGCGAAGAAGCCGAAATCGGCGCGCTCTTCGGTCAGCGCCTGCACCGATTTGCCGGCGGCGTCGAATACCACGAGTTCCAGGTCGGCCGACAGGCGCTCGGCGAATGCACGGGCGAGGTCGATCGAGACGCCGAACGGTTCGCCCGTTGCCGGGTCGCGGTTCGCGAGGATCGGGTTGCCGAGGTTGATCGATGCGCGGAGCTTGCCGGTGGGAGTGAAGGCGGAGACGACAGCGGGAGCGATGGACATGAGCGGACTCGCGGGAGGCGTAGGGTCGATAGGGGGACGGGCTGCGCGACAGCGCGTCGATGCCGAGCTTATCACCCGGAGCGGTTCCGCGAATGCGGCGCAATCGGCCGAGCGGGCCGATTTCGCGATCTGAAGCGAAGCGTGGCCTATCCAGACGCGGTCGCGCCACTCGCATTTCGCGCGATGGATGACCAGCCACGCTTGCAGCGATTCGACGAGCTGGAACGGTGAAAGCCACTCGCGTGGCTGCCTGCGGGTGACGAGTTGCATGACAACGAGGAAGTAGCGCAAATCTACGTACCAGGTCCGGCCGCGCATGGTCCGTCTTGTGATCGTCGATACGTGCGGTTGCGCCGGTGTCGGTTCACCCCTGAACGCTGAGCGCCTTCTCGATCGCGGCAATCAGTTTGAGCGCATCGCTGCGCCCGATCAGCAATCCGCGGCTGGTGTACTCGCACCCGAATGCATAGAAGCTCGGCAGCAGCGTCACCATGTCGCTCCGATGATCGAAATCGACTTCGCATTTCGTCAGGGGGAAGAACGGAGGCGCCTCGGCCGGCATGTTGTGCACGACGTTCTCCCCTAGTACATTTTTCGGGGCGGCAACATGCGCTTCGCCCTCGAGCGCTGCCGGGAAACGGCGCTGGCCTTTTTCCGCTTGCGCTCCGTCGTGGGTTTCTCGTAGCCGGTGCGGCTGCGCAACTCGCGGATCAGCCCGGTTTTCTCGACACCGCGCCGGAATCGTCGCAGCGCGACATCGATCGGTTCGTCGAGCTTCAGCGTAATTGTCGTCATGTAGATCCTGTCGGAAAAGGTTTGAACGGAAAGCTAGCCGAGCCGTGTCATGACGGCGCTTGCTATCTCGTCGGATTCGAATTCCGAATATCCTGCGCCGATCGATAACGCACGTACCGCCATGAACATGTGCAGCTCCGGTTGGTGGCACATCGCTGAATCGGCGATTCCGGCGGGGATGACGGTGTCGAGCCGGGTAACTTCATGTCGTCCGATCATGCCGAGCAGTTCGTCGATGATCATTTCGCTCTCCAAAATGCGGAAAAATGGTGCTGTACCGACGAGCCGCTTCAGCGCGGGCTGGCAAAGAACCCCTGCTTGTCGCGATTGTCGTCGATGATGTTCTCGGCGAAGCGCACCGACGCGCGACGGGCGTCGCCGGCGTTGTCGAATGGGGATGCGTCGCCCAGTCTGAAAGTCTGGCTCTGCGTCAGCGTATCGGTGGTGCCGCGAAGGCAAATCTTGACTGCCGCGTCGAACCCGGCATCGTAGTTATGCGGGCAGCCATTCAGCGCCGGCACGTGAGGGTAGATCAGCGGATAAATCTCGAATCCACGGTAGACGTGCATGCTCATGAGAAACTCCTGGCGTTCGGCCATGACGAGTCGCATGGGCGAACACATCCGGCCAGTATTCCCGTTGCGGGGCGGGCCAGTGGGTGAAGGGAACAACGTTGCAGCGCGAAGGAGGGGCGATGCAGCAAGCGGGCGGGTGGAGGGGCGAACGGTCAAAGGACGATTGATCGCTCGGATGCACCCATCATACGCGCATCGTTTGTCGAACGTCCAATTTATTCCGGTTGGTGCAAGCACGCATCGGCACATGGTGCGACGGGTGGGCGGCCGGACTGCGGACACGCTGCCGGCGCGTGCATTCCGATCCGTACGCAGCGGCCGTCACGCCGTTTTCCGGTGTCGCGCGGAGTCGGCTGTCGGGAAGTACTTCATCGAGTGCGTCGCGCGGTTTCGCGTGCACTATTGCGCAGCAAGCGGGCGTTTCTTCGTGCGCGATTTCGCGACGGCGGGCGGTTGGGGCGGCACCCAGTTCAAGGCGGTGCCCAGCTTCGGCAGGGCCATGGCTTGCTTGGCACGCGGAGGCACCTTGTTGCCGCGAGGCTGGTTTCGGGTCATGCGGGTTCTCCTGCTGCGCCGCTTGCGCGGTTCGGTGAGCGCGACGCGCGCCGATCGCGCTCGCGCGATTGAACGTGCGCGCGGCGGTCGATGCCCGGATGCGAAGCGGACGGCCGCGCCGGGCCGGCGTCGAGTCGCATTGCCTGCGACGGAAGGCGTGGCATGCGAAGCGGCAGCGATGTGCCGCTCGGTGAACGGTGCCGAGACGGTTCGGCGATTACAGCGGGGTGATGTTCGATGCCTGCAGGCCTTTGGGGCCGTTCTTCGTTTCGAAGCTGACTTTCTGACCTTCCGCGAGGGTCTTGAAGCCGTCGCTGCGAATCTCGGAGAAGTGGGCGAACAGATCGTCGCCGCCCTTGTCGGGGGTGATGAAGCCGAAGCCTTTGCTGTCGTTGAACCACTTGACGGTACCGGTATCCATGTTAGACATCCTGAAAAATGAACGAGCGAATATGCCCCGAATGGACGAGGAAAAAAGAATCAAGGAGGGAGAGGACAACGAATACCGCAGGCTGCGGTCGATGATGAGCAGCAATCGCGCTTCTTGAATACTTACGCGGCCGACAGTACGCGTCGTCAGGAGATGTGTCAAGCGCTTTCGGCCCGGGGGGCGGAATGCGTGACGCTTCTTCGTCGGCGCCGAGCGCTTGCCGGCGTGCACGTCGCGCCATGCGATGCGCGGTCACGGCGACGGCGTCAGAGCGTCGTCAGCAAATGCAGCTGACGTTCGGTTTCGTTTCCCGCGACCAACGAAAAGAACCCGGTCTCGCGACGTTCGACTATCGTGAGCCCCTCGTTGTCGGAGAAGACGTTCCATGCGCTGCCGTCGACATGTGCGATCGCTCCGCGCGTGCGCGCGAATGCCAGCAATAGCGGGCTCGCCTGACGGCGGAGCACCTGGCGATCCGAATTCAACACATAGGGCGGCCAGCCGGCCCGAAGGACGAGATAGTAAGGAATGGAGCCTGGATCGATTGTCATTGGACGGTATCGTGTGCGAGCTGCGTTTGCCGTCCGGCTGCGTTCGGAACGGTGTCGGGGAAAGCGTGCGATGAATCGGCGGGAGTTCGCCGTGGCGTGCTTACAGTGTATGCGTTGAACCGCGCGATTCGCAGGATATCGTAACGTCGTCCCGCGACGTCGATCACCCATTCGGTTTCGGTAGGGGTTGCGGGCCGGCGACGCGGCGATCGGCCGTCAGTTGGCGCGCACTCGATGAAGGCGCGATGCGCACTGTCCGATGTCGTCGCGCGCGGCTTCGGCGTTCACGTGATACCGGATGTTCCGTCCATTTCGTCGATATGTCGATCCGGATGGCGCGGGCGTCGTTGACGGTCGTTATTTTTGCTTTCCCGCTTCACGCGTCGAGTGGAACTGCGTGCTGCCGGAACTTTGTAGCGACATCTACTGAATTGCAGTGTTCGTGACGGGCAATTATGCTGCCCTCATGAATCCCGTCCCGACTTCCTGGCTCCTGTTGATCGTCAGTCTGCCGACCACCGGCGCGACTGCCCGCATGCGTATCTGGCGGACCGTCAAGGCGCTCGGCTGCGGCGCGCTCCGGGATGGGGCATACCTGTTGCCGGCGCAGGCCGAGCAGGCGGTGCAGTTGCGTGACCTGGCCGACGACGCGCGTCACAGCGGCGGGCACGCGTGGTTGCTGGATGTCCGCGCGGACGATCCGGCGGACGAAAGCGCGTACAAGTCGCTGTTCGATCGCGCGGAAGATTACGCAGACTGGCTCGCCGAGCTTTCGGAGGCCCGCAGGACGCTGCCCGATCTGGCGGTAGCCGATCTCAATCGTCTTCAACGCCGCCACGCTCGCACGTACGAGGCCATTCGAAGCATCGATTTCTTTCCCGGCGAAACCTCGCTGCGCGCGCATGCGCAATGGCGGGATTTCACTGCCGCGGTCGAAGCGTTGCGCTCTCCCGGCGAGCCGCATGCCGCTCAACGCGGCATCCCGCGTCGCGACCCTGCGCAGTATCAGGGCCGGTTGTGGGCGACGCGTCGTCACCTGTGGGTGGATCGCGTCGCCAGCGCGTGGCTGATTCGGCGTTTCATCGATCCGCATGCGCGCTTCGTGTGGCTGGAAAACCTCGCCGATTGTCCGGCCGATGCGCTCGGATTCGATTTCGACGGCGCCCCGTTCACGCATGTGGGCGATCGCGTGTCGTTCGAGGTGCTGGTCGCGAGCTTCGGGCTCGGCGACGACGACGGACTCGTCCGATTGGGGGCCATGGTGCATGCGCTGGATGTAGGGGGCGCCGCCGTGCCGGAGGCCGGCGGATTCGAGGCCATCCTCGCGGGTGCCCGCAAGCGCCTTGCCGACGACGATGCGTTGCTGATCGAGATCGGTGCCGTACTCGATTCGTTGTACGTACATTTCCGTGGCAATCGAAACCCTTGACCTTGCTGCTCGCCCGCAACATGAATACACATCGAGACCGCCCGGCCTATACGCTGTGGCAACTGATCCTGTACTTCGCGTGGCTCGGCGCGACGGGCTTCGGCGGGCCGGTTGCGCTCGCCGGCTACATGCATCGGGATCTCGTCGACACGCGACAATGGATCGCGGACGCGGACTACAAGGAAGGCCTGGCGCTCGCGCAGCTCGCCCCGGGCCCGCTTGCCGCGCAACTGGCGATCTATCTCGGCTACGTGCACTACCGTATCGTGGGCGCCACGATGGTCGGGATCGCGTTCGTGCTGCCGTCGTTTCTGATGGTGGTGCTGCTGGGCTACGCATATACGCGATTTGGCGGGCTGACGTGGATGCAGTCGGTGTTCTACGGCGTAGGCGCGGCGGTGATCGGCATCATCGCGATCAGCGCGCGCAAACTGACCGCGAAGAGCATCGGTCGCGACAAGCTGCTGTGGGCGATCTATCTCGTACTGGTTGCCGTGACGGTGATCACCGAATCGGAAGCGGCGTGGCTGTTTCTCGCGGCGGGCCTGCTCGTCTGGTTCGCGCGCTCGCCGCCGAGGTGGCTACGCCAGCGGCGCGTCAATGCGGCCATGGCGTTGCCCGTTTCCGCCACCGGTGCGTGGCTCGGTATCGGCGCTTGGCCGCAGCTCGCGCAACTCGCCGCCTTCTTCGCGAAGGCCGGCGCCTTCGTATTCGGCTCGGGGCTCGCGATCGTGCCGTTCCTCTATGGCGGCGTGGTCACCGAGCACCATTGGCTCGACGAGAAGCAGTTCGTCGATGCCGTGGCGGTCGCGATGATCACGCCGGGCCCGGTCGTCATCACGGTCGGCTTCATCGGTTATCTGGTGGCGGGGTTGCCCGGCGCGTGCGTGGCGGCAGCCGGCACGTTCCTGCCGTGCTATCTGTTCACGGTGTTGCCTGCCCCGTACTTCAAGAAGTACGGCCGGCTGCCGGCGATTCTGGCCTTCGTCGACGGCGTAACCGCCGCGGCCGTCGGCGCGATCACGGGGTCGGTGATCGTGCTGGCCCGACGTTCGATCGTCGATGTGCCCACCGCCTTGATGGCGCTCGCGACGATCGTGCTGCTGGTCAGGTTCAAGAAGCTGTCGGAGCCGGTGATCGTCGGCGCGGCCGCCGTGATGGGCCTGATCGTGTACCCGCTGTTGCATCACTGATCGCGGAGGCCGCCATGCAATGGATCACGCGACAACGTCCGAAAATCGACAGGGTTGCTTGTCCCTGGCTCATTGCCCGCTTTATCGACTCACGCTGGTCGGCCGGATAGAGCATTCCTCGCTATTCGCTCAGCCCGGCCCGTCGCTGGCGGCCGCGAGAAGCGGCACGACCAGATCGCTGATCGGCGTCGGAATTCCATGAGCTCGGCCGCATCGCTGCACGACGCCATTTCGGCAGTCCCATTCGAGCGGACGGTTGCCCTGCCGGTCGGCAAGAATCGACGTACCCAAATCGGGCGGAAAGCCATGGAATCCGTCGACGATCTCCTGCGGCACGTCGTCGCCCAGCTTCGCGCCCTCCGCACGCGCGACCTCGAGACATTCCCGCAAGTAGGCGAGCGACAGGTCGGTGATGTCGCTTCGCGAGAACATGCCGGCGCGGCGGCCGGTCAGCACCATGAGCCCCGCCACTGCGTTCTGCAAAAGCTTTCGCCACGCGAGCGAGATGAAATCCGCCGCGACCTCGGGCGAGCATCGCGTGCCGCGCAAAGCCGACACCACCACGTTGCTCGCCGGCGTATCGGGCAGGGTGAGCCGAGGCTTGCCTCGCAGCCACACCGATGCATCCGGTTCGCGCTGCGCCGGAAACCAGACGACCGATGGCACGACCTCGGCGCCGGCCGCATGCGGTGCGAACGCGGCTTTTTGCTCGACGCCGTTCTGAAGTACGCAGACGACGGTATTCGCATCGCATAGCGCGGCGAGCCAGGGTGCCGCGCTTGCTACCTGCGTCGACTTGACCGCGACGAACACGACGTCGACCCTTTTCTCGACCGCTTGCGGATCGGTCAGCACGGGCCCGGGCACGACGATCTCGCCGCCATCGAAGCGCAACTTCAGTTGCGCGTGCGCCGAGCGGCCGCAGATCACCGGCGTGCGGCCGGCTTCATGAAGGGCCGCGGCGACGGTCGTTCCGATTGCGCCCGGACCGACGAGGGCGACGCTCGGGTAGTCAGACTGCGTCATGGTGTTCATCCTGTCGAGTGATTTGTCAGATGCGGGCGCAGTGCGAGGGCGAGCGGAAAAATCGCCAGCGCGGTCAACGCGGTTGCATACGTGGCGCCGTGCACACCGATCCTGTCGCCCAGGAAACCGTAGAGAACCGGAGATATCGCGCCCGACGCGATCGTCCCAGTATAGAAAATCGCGAATGCGCGCTCGGTGCGCTCGGGCGCAGACATTTCCGGGACGGTTCCGTACAGCACCGACGAAGTGCCGTTGAGCATCATGCCCAGGATCGGCAGCAGCACCATGGTGAGCGTCAACGGAAGATACATCGTCGCGACGATGCACACGGCCGTACCGCCCTCCGTGAGCAGCACCGTCCTCACCATTCCCATGCGCGCACCGAGCCCGCCGCACATGAATTTGCCGGCCGCACCCCCGATGAAAACGAGCGCAAGGGCCGTTCCCAGCAGGTGAGGCGAGACGCCTTTTGCCTGGAGCAGGAAAGGCAGAAAGGTAAGCAGTCCCATGCGTACGGCCGTATCGAGCACGCCGATGGAAAACAGCGCGGCGAATCCGCTTCTCCCCGTGCCGCCGCGTCGAGCGGATGCAGGCTCTTTTGCCGGCGCCGTTGCGGCGCCGCGCGGCACGGCGGGAAACCAGAGCGCGATGACGGCGGCCACGACGCAGCCGAGTCCGGCGACGATCCATAGCGCGTGACGCCACGACATCATCGTGACGAGCAGCGAAATGACGGCCGGCAGTGCCGATTTCCCCAGATCGCCGGAAAAGTTGTAGATGCTCAGTGGGCCTCTCGCGTCGCGCCCGTAGATGCGGGAGACGGCGCCCGATGCGATCGGATGCTGGGTGCTGGAGCCGCCGCCCGAAATCGCCAGCGCGACGCCCAGGCCGAGCAGGCCACCCGACAGGCCCGCGATCGCATAGCCGAGCGCGGCGAGCAGCGTACCGACTGCGAGCGTCGCGCGGCTGCCCAGGCGTTGTGCGAGACGTCCGGCGGACAACTGCAGCGTCGCCATCGTGCCGGCATAGACGCCGCGCAAGATAGCCAGGGCTGCAAAGTCGAGCCCGAATTCCGACTGCCACACGGGTAGCAACGCGTAGATCATGTCCGTATAGCCGTCGTGCATTGCATGGGCAATGCAGGACAGCCACAGCACACGCTGCCGCGATGGTGACGTCTCCCGCACGACGGGAGGGGAAAAAACCGGCAAGCGCATCGTCATTCTCTCCGGACGAGCGGTGGATGAAAGCCTGCTCGTGGTCTGGTTTTCAGGTTCGACGTGCAAATTTTATGATCGGGATGCCAGCCGTTTCAATTGAGCTAAAATCCCGTCGACAGAGAGAAAAAGTCACGTCATGAACGAAAACCGAGGCGCCGCGAAGCACCGGGACGAGTTGCCCCCGCTCAATGCGCTGCGCGCTTTCGACGCGGTTGCGCGGCACGGCAGCTTCGCGGGTGCCGCGGCGGAGCTGCACGTTACCCATTGGGCCGTCGGAAAACAGATCAGGTTGCTGGAGGACTGGTTCGGCCTGCCGTTGTTCGATCGGCGCCCGCGTGGCGTCGTGCCGACCGACGAAGGGGCCGCGTTGCTGAACGACGTCAGCCACGCGTTCGAGCGCCTCGGTACCGCGGTCGTGCGGCTGCGCCACAACCCGTTCGCGCACCGGATATCGGGTGTCGTGCGGGTGAACGTGCCGATGAGCTTTGCGCTTTGCTGGCTGTTGCCGCGGCTCGCCGATTTCCATTCGCGGTATCCCGACATCGACGTCAGGGTGTCGACGACATCGCGCAAGCTGCGCTATGTCGCGGACGCTTTCGATATCGGTGTCCGCTCCGGGCCGGAGCAAGGCGCGGGCGTCGTGTCGCGCCCATTGATGCCCGACTTGCGCGTACCGGCCTGCAATCCCGCATTGCTGCGCCAGCATCCGATACAGAGCGCGACCGACCTGCGCCATCACACGCTGCTGCATTCGGCCACGACGCGCTCCGCCTGGTCGCACTGGTTGAAGGAAGCGGGTGTTTCCGATCTGCGAGCCGCGCGCCATGTCGAATTCGATCACGTGAATCTTCAGCTTGGCGCGGCCGTCGAGGGGCTCGGCGTGGCGCTGGCGTCGCTGCCGCTGATCGCGCGCGATCTTGCGGAGGGGCGCCTCGTGTGTCCCATCCCATCGCCTGTATGGCGCGCCGACGACTACATGCTGGTGACGAACGCCGATCGCGCCGACGATGCGGCCGTGTCCGCGTTCGATGCATGGATGGAAGGCATGGCGAATCAGGAGGGGGCCAGGCTCGCGGATCAGAGCGGGCGGTGATGCTGCGCCGCGAGCAAACGCAGTCCAATGGTTTGTTTGGATTCCCGATGATGAGATTGAAAACCGGGCATCGGTTTTACCAACGGAAGCGTGCTTCGCCGGAGTAGTGCGGCCACTACTCCGGACTGGCGCATCGGCGATCAGAAGCCGTGGAACATGCCGATGTTGACCTGAACCTGGTTGCCGCCCGACGAGGTGTTGCCAAAGTCCGCAGCCGAAGCCTGTGCGCCCTTGGCATGGACGTAGGCGCCCATCGCGTACAGCGCGGTACTCTTCGACAGCGAGTACGTCGCACCCAGCGACACCTGGTTGATCGAGGCCATCGTGCGGCCTTCGGCCGCTTGCGTGGGTGTGGCCGCGGAACCGTATACATACGTGTAACCCGTCGCCAGGGACAGCGCCGGCGTGACCCGGTACTGCAGGAGCGCACCCAGCACGTTGAAGTGGATCGACGGCTGGCCGTCGTTACCCTGGTACTGAGCGTTCGAGTAGCGCAAGCCCGCCGTGTACGGCCCCACCTGGTATTGGGCGGCGATTTGCGCGATGCCCGCACTCTTGAACGCATTGCCGCCGTTGTAGCCCGAACTCGGATAGCCGAGCGCGCCACCGAAACTCGGTTGAGCGGTTGCGTTCAACCATCCGTTCTCGCCCTGGTTGGCCGCGTGAAAGTAGCCGCCGGCAACCGTCAGGCCGCCTTGAGCGTAGGTCGCGGCCGCCGACCACGATTGACCCGAGCCCATCGCACCGGCAACGCCGCCGAACGAGTACGCGCCTTCAGCCTGGAAGCCGTGGATGATCGGCGAGATGTACTTCACCGCATTGTTCTGGTTCGTCGTGTTGTCGTTGTTGTCGACGTCGCCCGGCGTCGAGAACGTCGACGCCGAAATGGCGTCGCCCGTCAGGACCTGGACCATTTCCGTCACGGCATCGAGCTGGCGCCCCATGCGCAGCGCGCCATACTGATCGGATGCGAGACCCACGTAGGCCTGGCGGTTGAACAGCGAACGCGTGGAACCGATGGGCCCTTGGCCACCTATGCCGCCTGTCGCGATGTTGAAACCATTCTCGATCTTGAATACCGCCTGGAGGCCGCCCCCAAGATCCTCTTGCCCCCTGAGGCCCCACTTGTTCGAACCCGCGGCGCCGCCGTCGAGGCCGAACCGGCTGTGGCCGTTGATGTTCGACGTATAGCCGATACCGGCATCGAGCATGCCATACAACGTGATCGACGATTGGGCCATGGCTGCCGAAGATGCTGCGAAGGCGGCAACGGCGATGACGCTGATGTTGATTTTCTTGTTTTTCATCTGCATTTCACGGTCAGGTGTGGTTTCGGGATGGATTGAAACGGCTTTTGTCGTATTCACGGCTTGCACGTCGTCTCGGTCGTGAAAGCCGGCGTCATGTTCGCCAAAGCGGCATATCGAGTTCGATCATTTCGTGATCCTTACAAATTTGCGTGGGGAAGCGCCGCGCTGCTCGACCGTCGAACTCCATGCTCGCGTCATACTTGCGAGCGAGGTCGGCGGCGGCGAAACCAGAGGCTGCTCCAACTGCGACAAAAGACGAACTGGGAATATCGGCGATCCTTGCGGACTGACCAAGCGTCCGGTTCAGCCACTGGCGACGTGCGCCAATCGTTTCGCCGAGCGTCAATAAGACGTGGTCACACTTTGCAAGTGGAAAAACCATATCAGGAACATAAATTCCCGTCAAAATTTGTTTGATATAAGTTAATCTCGTTTGATGACCTGGCGCCTTACGGAGTTTCCCTTATAAGGGTCGGCACGAGAGCGAAGTGTTATCGAGTTGCGCGCCGTCACGCTGATGATGTCGGCGACCGCAAGCGAATGCGAGCGAGGGGGCGATAGCGGGCTGCAAGAGCTCGCCACTGAGAGCAACGATCTCGGAAAGGAAAGTACCGGTCGGCAGTTCGTGGTGACGACTGCGCAACACCAGTCAAATTCGATCGTTAGACCAGCGGAGAGCCGCCGCCGAAAATGGGTCGCCAAAGTTCGTCCTTGGTCATCGTTCCATTTTCTCCCGGATTGCAATAATCGAAACGGAAAAAGCGATTGTCGAGTACCCGTCCGCATTGGCCGGAAACGCGCGAGACGAGCGGATGGCGCTACCGTTCGCCGGTGCGCTGAAGGAGGCGGGCGCTGCGACAGCCGTCGTCGCACGCGATCTCGATTTTCGCGCGGGCGAACGGGCTAATGAGAATGCTGGGCGAATCGGTATTTCCGGGCCGGTAGCCCAACGCCCGGTATCGCCCCCCGGTGGCGGCGATCGAACTTCGATCGCAGATGAAATCAGCCCGTGATTTGGCGTTGCATTAGATAGAATTTCATGTCGTCGCGGCCATGCATTGAAATCGGTATCGGATCGCGTTCAAAGCCGAGCATTTCGTAGAATGGGTATGCCGATTCGCGCGCCGTACACCAGAGCAGGGTGCCGCGCTGTTCGCGAACATGGCGAATGGACAGATTGACCAGCAGGCGTCCGAACCCCAGGCCGCGCACCGACGGATGGACGGCCATGCCGCGAAGGCGCCACGCGTCAGCGTTCGAAACGCCGGATTGTCCTTCCTTACACACCGATGCCACGGCAACGATATTGTTGTTGTCACGAACGGCAAAATGCATGGTCGTCGGAGCATGGTCCCCGTCTAGAGCGCTTCCCTCTTCATCCCCGGCCATCAAGACTGCGGCTCTGAGAGGATAAGTTTCTTCCGCACGGACGGCACAGATGGTAAAGCGCACTTCTTGTGAAGTCATATAATTATCGGCTCTCTTCGTGACGCAGATTTTCTTCCAATTCTCTTTCGGCACACCCACTCGCAAAATTAGCAGTTGCCGGGCACGCTCAGTAAGGGTAATTTCCTATCAGTTTCTTTTTGAATCATACGCTAACTGCGATCACAGATGACGTCGAAAGTCTCGACAGATGCAGAACTGGCCTACGACGAGATTCGATCGAGGATCTTCGACGGCCGTCTTGCGCCCG
This sequence comes from Burkholderia sp. MSMB1072, assembly GCF_001524725.1. Taxonomy (NCBI): domain Bacteria; kingdom Pseudomonadati; phylum Pseudomonadota; class Betaproteobacteria; order Burkholderiales; family Burkholderiaceae; genus Burkholderia; species Burkholderia sp. MSMB1072. The sequence goes on along the minus strand of NZ_LOYC01000044.1, from coordinate 79,647 downwards.
GGCAGAAAGTATCCCACCGAGGCCTGTCGGACGAACTGGGTTTCGGCCAAATGCCGGTGCGCAGCGCATTGCATTTGCTCGAGTCCGAAGGGCTGGTCGTCGTGATCGAAAAGAGCGGCACTTATGTCGCGTCGCCGACTACCAGCGATCTGCGCGAAATTTTTGAAATGCGGCTGGCCCTGGAGAGTACCGCAGCGTTTCTCGCAGCGAGATCGGGAGTCACGGCGGGCCTTCGCGACGCGGCGGAAAAAATGCGGAAACTGGTCGACCGGGATGTTTCGGACATCATGCTCGAGCAGCGTATCGGTTGGGTGTTTCATCAAGAGTTGTTTGCTGCCGCACGGAACGTGCGAATCTCATCGGCGTATGGTCTATTGCGGGCCCAGACCTTGGCCCTGAACGAACTCCCGCGCGGCGACGCTGAAACCGTTCGGCGCGGCACGATCGAGCACCTGCACATCTTTCACGCAATCGAAGCGAACGACGGCGAGCTTGCGCGTCAGCATATGTGGAATCACATCGTTGACGGTACGCCGGCACGGATAAAACTGCTAAAGGCGCGGCATGAACACGAAAAATAAAGGGCTTTCTCTTCCGATGCAAATGCTTGGCGGCCTCGTCCTGGGCGTCGCCTGCGGCGTGTTTGCGCCGGGCTTTGCCGCGAAGCTGGGTTTTCTGAGCACGATGTTCGGCCACGCGATCAAGATGGTCGTCATGCCGTTGATCTTCCTGTCGGTCACGGTCGGGGTCTTTCGTGCGGGCAGGCTTCGCGAGCGGCTTGGCAAGGTCGCACTGTTCAGCATCGGCTTCTTCGTCTGCATGACGGGCTTGGCTGCATCGTTCGGGCTGCTGCTCAACTTCGTGTTTCGACCGGGTCTCGGGGCGAGCATGACGCACTCCGGATCGATGCCCGCGGCGCTCGCGTCCAGCATCGACTGGACGAAATTTCTCGTCGATTTGATCCCCGCCAACATCGTCGCCGCGCTTTCCGCAGGGAATTCTCTCCCGGTGCTCGTGTTCGGCGTCATTTTCGGCGCGGCATTGTCGGCCGCCCCGGAGCGGGCCGAGCCTGCGATCGCCGTTTTCGAGGCGCTGCTGTCGGGCCTGTTCAAGATGATCCAGTGGGTGATCGCATGGTCGCCGCTCGCGATCTTCGCCGCGATCGCGCAGTTGTTGTCGGCCAAGGGCTTTGCGGGCGCGCATTCGCTCATCGAGCTTCTGGGCGTGGCCTATCTCGGCATGGCGGTTCTGGCGGTGGTACTCACCATCGTCATTCGCGTCGCCGGTCAGTCGCCGCTTGCCGTGCTCAGGAAGGTGAGGGAACCGCTGATCCTTGGTTTCACGACGCGTTCGTCCGAAATTACCTATCCGCTGCACCTGAAGAAGCTGGTTGAACTGGGCGTGCCTTACGGCGTGGCGTCCACGATTCTGCCTCTGGCCTATATTTTCAATCGCGACGGCGCGGTGCTCTATACGGCCCTCGCGGTCGGCTACCTGGCCGACGCCTATCACCTTGCCTGGTCCTGGCCGCTGGTGATCACGATTTTGATCCTGACGATCGTCACCATCGATGGAGCGGCCAATGTGCCCTCCGGGGCGATCGTGGCCATCACCATCGTCCTCACGTCGATCGGCTTGCCGGCCGATGCGGTGCTGCTGCTGTTGGGCGTCGACGCCTTTTTCGATATGGGAAGAACCGCCCTGAACGTCTACGGAAGCACGGCGGCAGCGGCTGTTGCGGTGAGGCTTTCCGGTTCGGACAGCATGGCCGCAGAGACCGTGACTGGTCAGGCAAGTGTGTAGGCGCTTCGAAACCGCCGGCCGCCGCGCGTTTCGGCGTTGCGCGTGCCCAGTGCGAGGAGCCGGCGTGCGGCCACTCGGGCATCCGGGCGCGGCGCGGAGACCGGGTTGGATGAACGAGCGTATCGATCAAGTGGTAGTTGGTAGAGCAACGTATCATTGCAGGAGAAACATGATGGTTGGTTCGGAATCCGCAGATTTTTTCATGCTGCGTTTAGGCACGCCGCATCCGTCGTGGATATTCACCGATGACAGCAACATGATCGGCATTGTCGATTGCGACGGGGTGATGAGCGCCACGTTCGAGCTGGATCGCAGCCAGGTCGCACGGATTCGAGGATTGGGTCGATCGGTGGAGAGAATCAAGTGTACGTGCGAGCGCGCCGGCCGGGAGCTGCACTTTTATCTCCATGGCAGACGGATGTCTCAGGGTGTGTGGGCCGGAGTCGCGTCGGCCGATCCCGACTATCTGCCGACCGACGCGATGATCGCAACATGGGAAGTGCCGAAGCCCGTCGATGCGTTCAGGTTGACGGACGTCGGTGCAGACATGATCGCTTCGGTTAGCCCAGCCTGAACTGCGATCACAGTTTGGGCGCGGGCTCGAGCCGGAACGTCCCGATCGGCGTGACCGAACGTTCGACATGCCCGTCTGTCTGCACGCGTACATCGTCTGATGCATGTGGTCCTGGCACACTCAACCTCGGATCGCCAGGACCGATTTGCTGGCCAGTTCATCGGCCAGCGCTTTTTATTCATTGAGCCGGTTGAATCGGTTCGCTTGCCTCGCGCCCTCCGATCAGGAGAGGCGCGCGGCGCTGAGGTCTCCTTCGAGCGAAGCCGCCGCGAGTCGGCACGCGAGCGCAACGCATCAAGCCACCCGGAGGAGATCGCATCATCCTCGATGCCCGGGTGGCGCCGCACCGCCAAGCCGAGTGCTCGCCTTCCCATGCATCCCGCCAGCCTGATTGCCATGACCCCGACCTTCGCCCCCGTCACGCACGCCGACGCCGAATCCCTCGTCGCGATCCGCATTGCCGCGATGCGCGACAGCCTCGAACGCATCGGCCGTTTCGATCCGCAGCGTGCGCGCGATCGGTTTCTCGTGTCGTTCGATCCGGCGCTCTGCCGTTTCATCGAGATCGACCATTCGCGTGCGGGCTTCTATACGCTTCGCCCGATGACGGATCACTGGCTGCTCGACCACCTGTACATCGTGCCCGCGCACCAGGGGAGGGGCATCGGCACCGCCGTGCTGCGCGAGATCCTTGCCGAAGCCGACGAACACCGGATGCCCGTTCGCGTCGGCGCATTGCGCGGCAGCGACTCGAATCGCTTCTACGAACGGCACGGCTTCGTGCGAACCGACGAAGCGGAGTGGGACATCTACTACCGGCGCGAACCCGGCGCGTCGACGACATAGCATTCGCGCGATGCATTCCGGTTGAAATCGACACACGCACATTAGCGTTTCCACCCATGTGGAAAATGCGGAGCCGGCCGATGTTGCAGAGAGGGCGTAAATAATTGATCCGAGGCCGACTATGACGACATCTGGAACAAACGACGTGAATGCCGTGCCGTCCGAAACGTCCGACAGCGCAGCGGCATCGGGCGAGGCGGCCCGCGTACCGTCGATCCTGCTGGTCGACGACGAACCGAACGTGCTGTCGGCGCTCAGGCGCGTGTTCCGGCCCACCGGCTACGACATCGTGACCGCCGACAGCGGCGAGGCCGCACTCGCGATCCTGGCGTCGACCGAAATCGACCTGATCGTGTCAGACATGCGGATGCCGCACATGAGTGGCGCGGAATTCCTGGCGCGCGCGCGGGGGCTGTACCCGGACACGATGCGCATTTTGCTGACCGGCTATGCGGAGATCGCGTCGGTCATGCAGGCCGTCAACGAAGGCGGCGTGTATCGCTATCTGAACAAGCCGTGGGACGATCACGACCTGCTGTTGACCATCGAGCAGGCGCTGGAGCAGCGCCGTCTGCGTCGCGAAGCGGCCCGGCTGGCGGCGCTGACGGAGGCGCAGAACGAAGCGCTGCGTCGTTTCAATACGGACCTCGAAACACAGGTGCGCGCGCGCACCGAAGAGCTTGGCCAGACGGTGATGTTTCTCGAGGCGGCGCAAAGCGACCTGAAAAGCAGTTTCACGGCGATGGTCCAGGTGTGCGCGAGCATGATCGAGCTGCGCTGCGGGGCCGCGAGCGGGCATGCGATGCGGGTCGGCGAGATCGCGCGACGGCTCGCGCTGGCGGCCGGGATGAGCGAACTGCACGCGCAGGACGTCTATTTCGCGGGGCTGTTGCACGGCATCGGCAAGCTGTCGCTGCCGGACGAATTGCTGCACAAGCCGCTCACGCGGATGACGACGGACGAGCACCGCATGTTTCAGGAGCATCCGTTGCGTGCGCAGATGGTGCTCACGCCGGTCGCGCAGTTGCACAAGGTCGCGTCGATCGTGTTGCACCAGTACGAGCGCTTCAACGGCCGTGGCACACCGGACGGCCTGGTCGGCGACGCGATCCCGATCGGGTCGCGGATCGTCGCGATCGCGCGCGATTTCGAAGGGCTGCGCAACGGCGAAATCGGTGTGCCGCATTCGATCGAACAGGCGATCGACGTGTTGCGCTCGCAGGCGAACGTGCGTTACGACCCGCAACTGGTTGCGCGCTTCATCGAGTTGATGCGGGATCCGGCGAGTCTCGGCATCGCGGCGTCCGTCGCGGAAATCCGGTCGGCTCAACTGCGCGAGGGGATGCAGCTCGCCGACGATCTGCGCACGCATCGCGGCGTGCTGTTGATGACGAAAGGCAGCGTGATGTCCGCGCACCAGATCGAGCTCGTGCGCCGCTTCGAGATGCGCGAGGGCACGCCGTTCGACATTCTCGTGCTGGCCCGTCCGGCCGGGCAGGCGCACGCCCCCGGCGCCGGCGCGCCGCCGGCCTGACGCCGAAACGCCGGCCCGATGGCCGCGGTGCGCGCGACCGCCCGCGCCGCGGCGATGCATTCAACCCGTTCCGGGCGTCCGATCATGCATGGCATCTACAACGTTTCGCTCGTCCTGCTGTCGCTCGCGATCGCGACGCTTGCGTCCTATACGACGCTCGACCTCGCCGCGTTCATCTCGCTGCTCGACAATCCGAAGCTCAAGCGCGCATGGCTCGGTGGCGGCGCGGCGGCGATGGGCACCGGAATCTGGTCGATGCATTTCGTCGGCATGCTCGCGTTTTCGCTGCCGGTGCCGCTCGGCTATGCATGGCAGGAAACCGGCGCGTCGCTGGCGATCGCGGTGCTCGTATCGTATTTCGCGCTGAACGTCGTCACGCGCGCACGGCTGGCCTGGTGGCGGCTGTGCGCGGGCGGCGTGCTGATGGGCGGCGGGATCGCCGGCATGCATTACACGGGGATGGCCGCGATGCACATGCAGCCCGGCATTCGCTACGATGCCGCGCTGTTCGCCGCGTCGATCGGCATCGCGGCGATCGCGTCGACGGCCGCACTGTGGATCGCGCAGGCGTTGCGCATGCAGCAGGCGCGCCATGCGACCGCGCAGCGCATCGGCGCGGCCGTCGTCATGGGCATCGCGATCACCGGCATGCACTACACGGCGATGGCGGCTGCGCATTTCGCGCCGGATGCACGGTGCGGCGCCGCGAACGGGGTCGATGCGCCGTGGCTCGCGACGACGGTCGCGTTGTTTACGATGGCGACGCTGGTCGTCACGCTGCTGGTGTGCCGTTTCGATGCGCGCACAACTTTTCTGCGCGGGATGACCGACACGCTCGAACGGCTCGTGCGGGTGAGAACCAGCGAACTCGAACGCGCGCTGCATAGCTACGAGCAAACGACACGGATGCTGCAACGCACGCGCGAGAACATGGCGGCCGAGATCGACGAACGCAAGGCCGCGCACGCGCTGCTCGAACAGGAAAAGGACGAACAGCGGCGTTTGCTGCATGCGCTCGAGGAAACGCACGACCAGTTGCTGCAGTCGGAAAAGCTCGCGTCGATCGGCCAGCTCGCGGCCGGCGTCGCGCACGAGATCAACAATCCGATCGGCTTCGTCAGCGCGAACCTCAATACGTTGAAGACATGGGTGCGCAGCCTGCTCGACGTGGTCGCGGCACATGAAGCCGTGCTGCCGCAGCTCGACCCCGCCACCCGCGACGCGTTGGCGGCCGTGCGCCGCGCGGCGGATCTCGACTATGTCCGGGACGAGATCGCGCTGTTGATCGACGAGTCGATCGACGGCGCGCTACGCGTGCGGCGCATCGTGCAGGACCTGCGCGATTTCTCGCGTCCGGCCAGCGACGAATGGAGCGTGGTCGATCTCCATGCGGGCCTCGAGAGCACGCTCAACGTCGTCCACAACGAACTCAAGTACAAGGCCGACATCGTGCGCGATTACGGCGATGTCCCGCACGTCGAATGCCTGCCGTCGCAGTTGAACCAGGTTTTCATGAACCTGCTGGTCAACGCGGCGCAAGCGATTCCGGAGCGCGGCGTGATCACGATCCGCACGTCGAGCGACGGCGATCAGGTGTCGATCGCGATCAGCGATACCGGCATCGGCATGACGCCCGACGTCGCGCGGCGGATCTTCGATCCGTTCTTCACCACGAAGCCGGTCGGGCAGGGCACGGGGCTCGGACTGTCGGTATCGCACGGCATCGTCGAGCGTCATCGCGGCACCATCGACGTGACCAGCGAGCCGGGGCGCGGCACGACCTTCCGGATACGGTTGCCGGTTCGACGCGCCGGCGACCGCGCGCACGCGGCAGCGCAGGAGCAACGGGCGTGACGACACGACGCCATGACGGCGAGCGGTCGCGGGCGTCGTGTGTCATGCCGATCGCTTGCGGCGCTGACGACGAAAGAAATGCCAGAACATCGCGGTCGCGTCCGGCCCCGTGGCGGAATGGAACGGCTCGTCCGGATCTCCGCCGCTCCATGCATGCCGCAGCCCGCGAACGACACACACCCTGACGACCAGCCGTCCACGCTTCAGATAATCGATGTAGTCCGCCTCGTCCTGCGCGTAACGGCGTTGCTCGCCGACGCGGATCGCGCCGTGTTCGTCGACGAGCCGGTTGAGTCGCGCGAACGCGATGCCGAGCTGCGTCGCATTGCGGTCGGTCACGACCGTATCGAGCGCGCCGTGGACGACGAGCGCCGGCATGCCGGGATAGGACGCGACGTCGGTGCACGCGTCGAGCACATGGATCGGATCGTCGCGGATGCCGCGACGCATCAGGCTCATCGCGGCCATCGTCGACGACGGCGGCGCGATCGCCGGGCCCGAGTGCAGGCCGACCGCCGCGAAGCGGTCGGGATACCGTATCGCCAGCGCCGCGGCGAGCCCGGCGCCCGCGGACATGCCGGCTACGTAGATCCGGTCGCGATCGAAGCCGTGTCGCCGCACGATGGCGTCGACCAGCGACGCGACGGCCGCGGCTTCGGACTGGGTCGCGTCGCCATGCCAGTGCCAGCAGCGGTGCGCATGGGCCGTCTTGGCCTGCTCGGGAAACAGCACGGCGAACCCGGACCGCTCCGCAAGACGGCACATGCGCGTGCCCGCGGCGAACGATTCGGCGGTCTGCTTGCAGCCGTGCAGCATCACGACGGCCGGCATGCCCGCGGTTGCCGCCGGGGCGACGGGGAGATACAGCGCGTACGCCAGATGGTTCACGAGCAGGCCGGCGCTCGGGCCGGCGGAGTGAAACGAGCGGAGCCAAGTGCCGGGCGGCCGGGCCGACGGGGCGCGCGCACCGTGCGCGGAGCCGGTCCGTCTGGCGGTACGGGCGGTGGCGGCCGGCTTGACGGTCCGTGGGGCGGCCTTTTGGGTCGCCTTTTTGACAGCCGGCCGCGACCTGCCGACCTGCTTCTTCGGGCGCGCGCCGGTCGCGATGGCAAACAGGTCGAGAGGCCGCAACCAGAGGCTGGATTTTTTCCTGGGCATGTGCAGTTTCGTGCCGGCGGCCGGCCGTGGCAGGAAAATGTGGCCGAATCCGGCGTCGGGATGGAAGTCGAACGAGCGCGTCGCAAGGTTCGTGCTGCCGGCTCCGCCGCAATCGAACGGCATCGCCGCACCGATTGTCGGCAATGCTAGCCGCCCGACGTGACGTGCGTGCGAATCGAAGGTCGCTTCGGCCCTGTCGCGACCGTCAATTCAGCAGCATATCGTTCAAAGGTGCCGAATGCCGCTCCCGGCGGTCGACGGTGGCCGGCGGGCGCGGTCGATCGAAGCCGCCGCTCGACGCTCTCCGCCCGCGCGGGCGGAAACGACGACGGCGATCGAATCGCCGGCTGACGCCGATATTCACGTGATATCGTGCGGTTCGACTGCAGTGTCCATCGTTCATTCCGTTGTGAGGGGCGACATGCGGCTTGCTGATTTCATCGTACGGAACATGGAACCGATCCTGGTGCAGTGGGAAGCGTTCGCCGCCACCCTGCTACCGGCCGCGCGGAACATGAACTCGATCGGGCTACGCGATCACGCGCGTGAGATTCTGACCGCCGTCGCCAAGGACATCGCGACGCCGCAAACGAGGGAAGCGCAACGCCAAAAATCGCTGGGGCACGCACCCGAGCCAGTGAATGCCGGAGAGACGGCCGCCCAGACTCATGCCGCCCTGCGCGCCCGGCGGGGTTTCAACATCAACCAGCTGGCAGCCGAGTATCGGGCGCTGCGCGCCAGCGTGCTGCGCCTGTGGATCGACGAGTGTCGACCGAGCGTGCCCCATCTGGACGACGTGATTCGCTTCAACGAGGCGATCGATCAGGCGCTGGCGGAATCCGTCGCCTTTTTTACCGAAGAGATCGAGCAGGCTCGCAACTTGCTCCTCGGCATGCTGGGCCACGACATGCGCACGCCGCTGCAGACGATCCAGGTCACGGCGTCGTATCTCGCCGCGCTCAATGCAGGTGAGGAGGTATCGGAAGCAGCCGCGCGCGTGATCAGAAGCGGTGCCCGCATGCACGGCCTTCTCGACGATCTCTGCGATTTCAATCGAACCCAGCTCGGACTGGGCATCAACGTCGTTCCCCGCAAGATCGATCTCGCGCACGTGCTCGTCAACGTGGTGGACGAATTGCGGGCAGGTCATCCCGATCGCGAAATTACGCTCGATATGAGCGGCGATCTGCGAGGTGATTGGGACGATCAGCGAATGCAGCAACTGTTGAGCAATCTGGTGAGCAATGCCGTCAAGTACGGCGCGGCCGGGACACCGGTGCGGGTGATGGCCGAGGCGGGCGGCGCGGAAGTGCTCGTCGAGGTCGGCAATAACGGCCCGGCCATCGATCGGCTCACGCTGGACCGCATCTTCGATCCGCTCCAGCGCGGCGCGGATCGTTCGGACAGAACGGGTGACGATACCGGCCTGGGACTCGGCTTGTTCATCGCCAACGAAATTGCCAAGGCGCATCGCGGCCGGATCGACGCGCGGTCCGATCAGACGGAAACCGTATTCGCGGTGCGGCTGCCGAGAGGTGTGTGAGGCGGGGAGCGGGGGCCGGGGATGTGTTGGCTTCGGGCGGGGTTCGACTCGGGGGCTTGTGGGATGGTGCTGCTGTATCGCCGGGGGGCGGAGGTTGCAGCAGTTTGCTGCCGGGGGGGCGTGCCCAGGTGACTGCGAAAAGTTGCTTTGGCCGACGAGTGCGCAGTGGCCCGCATGCGATCGCTTGAGGTTCGCCATCTGGATGGCCGGCTAATAAATGCGGGCATAGAAGAAATCAGCGGCATTTCGCTATTCGGCACGCAGCATCACGTTGACCACTTCGCGTGGATTGGAATTGGCCTGCGTACCAATGACCAAACGCCTTCCACTCAGCGCGTAGATTGCCCTCGGGCCGGCGACTGCCATCCGTATTTGGCGACAGTCGGCCCCGACTCATACCTGGCATACCGTAATCTCTGAGCGTTACATCGAACGACCGAAATTGGGAGAGTTGACAGTCCACTTCGGGTCGGCTACAGCCGAACACGTCCGACTGCAGCCGGCCACGAGGAGCCGTTCATGTGCACCGTCGCGGAGACACTCAAGCGTCGGTTCCCCCTCAGGAAAGGGCCTTTTAATTCTCGATGTGCAAGCGCCTGGCGCGACCGGGCGTTGAACGGCAGTCGGGCTCACAAGGCTGACAGATTCGAGGTGGGAATCAATAACTGGTTCAATGTGGGGGTGAATAGAAAAGCCCGCACATGCGGGCTTTTTGCCTCCAGCGATTGAATCGCGTAGCCGGGGGCGTACTAACGGATCACGATGGCACAAAGTTCGCGTAAAAAACGGTGTCATCGTCACCATCGCTGTTTGCACGTAGATAGAGCGGTTGCCCCCCTTCAACCGGAAAAGCCAGCTTGGCAGACTCGAATGTGAAACTTAGCTCCAGCCACGCATCGCAGTGGTCGAACTCGGTAATACCGAAGCGGGTGTTGGACTCGGCGCTACCTAAGCGGTTGTTGGGGTCGTCACTATAGGCATAAATTCCAGGGTGTTCTAGAAAGCCGCCGATGCCACTGCCCGGGGGGCCACCGTACCCTACGATTCGCCCATCGCCCGTCTTCACAGCAAACGGTGTTGCGCCTTCCCAGTTGAAGTGGCAGTTAGGATCTGCGTTAGCCTGATCCTGAGTCATGACGTCGACACACACGCTCCCGTCCGGATGGACGCGCGCAAAGAAGGTTTGGTTTTCTCTGGCTTGCAAAGTAAACATGATGGCTCGCTTATAAAAGTCGATTCTGGCACCGGCCCATGGGTGGCCGGAAACTGCGCATCACCTTACCGATATCTGACAATTCGGGCTGCGAAACCGCAATCCCTGAATTTGATCAGACGATATGCATTGTCTGAGAAAGTCCGCGCATTCGTCCAGCGCTAAATCGTGCGGCATTGGCGACAAAACTCGCCTTTCTCATCCTTTGCGGAAATGTGTTCTGCGCCGATTCGTAGTCAGGTCGTCCGTCATATCCATTTCAGGTGACGACGTGAAACCGCCGTTCGAGTCGTCACGCGTCCGCGACGGCCGCGAAGTCCGCCGGCGTTGCGATCACGATCACCGGCTTCGCCGTGCTGTTCTTGAAGCGCCACGAATCATTCCCCGTTTCGACTATGTGGCAGTGGTGCGTTAGGCGGTCGAGTAGGGCCGTCGTCATCTTCGCATCGCCAAAGACGTTCGACCACTCGGTAAAGCTCAGATTCGTCGTCACGATGATGCTCGTCCTCTCGTAAAGCTTCGAGAACAGATGGAAGAGCAAGGCCCCACCGGTTTGCGTGAAGGGCAGATAGCCGAGCTCGTCGAGGATCACGGCGTCAACGTACAGTCGCCATCACAACAGACCGAGGCGGTCGGGCCGCACGATCGTCGGCCCAATGAAGACCAGCTTGCGCAGCGATGCCTGCGGACCGTGCGGCTGCATTCGGAAATGCGGGCGGCGCCAGTGACCGCGAACCTCGTGGACCGAACCTTCCGTCGGCACACTGCCTGCCGACTCGACATCAAGAATCGCGGGCCCGATAAGGTGGCGATCGTAGAGCATGTCGATTTCGGCCAGGCGCTCGTTCCGCTTTCGCTGACCCAGTCCAGGGAACGATCGCGATGCATCCGAGTAGGGGCGCTCGTGGACCACGTATGCGTCGCGGGTTTTGAGATACAGGAGCATCTTGACCGCGTAGTCGATCGATTCACGCAGATACGCGCGGAGCGTTTGATAGGTTTCCGACGATCCGCAGACCTCGTCGAGCAACGCGCCGATGGTCCGATCCGGCTTGTCCAGCGGAAGTTCGACAACGTCAATCGTCGCGCCTCGCTGGCCGTCGTGAAGGCGCATGATCCAAGTGGCACAGCCCAAGGTCTGCCCGTTCCTGAAAAAGATTGTGGCGTCACTACGCTCGCCTTTGCCCCACGACGAGGGCTCCGGAATGATGCACAGTGTGTCGGCGGGAAACTCGACGACACCGATCGGCACATCGTCAGAAATGTAGGCGTCGTCGAGCAGGCGATGCAGGGGCGGAGTGGGTTCGAAAATCACCCCGTTCCGCAGTTCGAACGCCTGCCAGATCGCACTATGCGCGGCAACTGTTCCCGCCTCGTCCGGCATCATTTCGGGGGTACCGTATGGAAGCAGCCGTTTTGCAAGTTCGTCAAACTGGTTGACCAGTGCGACGATCGAGCGCGTGCGCAGCATCTCCGATACGTTGTTCGGCCCTTGTTCGACGACCCGGTGCCACGCTTCCCACGCTTTGGCCGCGCCTGTCGCGCGGAAGCGGACGAAAGCAGGCAAGCGCTCATAACGTGCATCGTCAGCGAGCGCGCTCTTACTCAATGCATCAGCCAATCGAAAGCGAGTGTTGGCATCCGATTCGGCTGCATCAGGACTCAACGGTCGACTCCTCATGTTACGGGGGGCCAGTCGCTACGATGAATCGAAGAGATTGTCCTTCTTATGAACATCAGAACTGGAGATCGACCTTTACAGCACGTGGCGCATCGGGCGGATCTTCCGGAGTGAGACGGTTGATAAAATCCTGCAAGGAATTCGTGATTATTGTGAGGCCATCACTGCTTGGTGGTAAGCCAGGGCCTACCTCACTTTCGTGGTCCCAAAATCCAATGGATTGATCGCCGCCCGACGGACGGACCTTCAAGCACACTTGGTTCCCCCCCGGCGCTTCTCCTATCGGGATCCAATCGGCGGGAATACGTCCCTTGTAGGTGTCGAACATTTCGAGTATCGACGATCCGTATTTGCTCGAAAGCCCGTAGAGCATCTCCACGGAATCCGTGCCGTCTTTTGCAGCCCACGGAGACGGCTCGTCAGAGCGAAACTTGATGAACGATTTAAACTCGATATCGCCTCCGAAATACAGCAACATCTTTCGGTAATCATCCGGAAGTGGGCCAACCTCGGATTCAACGGTCGCCAGAAGTTGCGCCTTCCTGTTTTCCGGCGCGTCAATCGGTGTGGCACCAAGTTGCGAAAGTTTGTCTAGCATCGCGCCTTCCTCATATCCGCTGCCGATCCCGTGTGCGGAACATTCCCGTGGAGATCGGATGGAATAAACTGAATCTCGGTGGTACTCAAATGATGTGGGGTAAGCCCTTTCTCCTTCAAGAGGTTCTTGGCAGCGTTGGCACTAATGCCTTTGATGCGGCCAAGCTCTGCGTAGACCGCCGGGAAGTCTCCTCTCGTTCCGTTAAGCACCCCTTCCTCGAAGGTTAGCTTGCCCTTTGACCACGCGGAGAAATCGGGGCGGCCGCCTTGGAACGGAATTGGGTCACCACCTGTAACCGCATTTACCTTTGCGTTGTCGGAATACCAGTTGCTATTCCCCGGCTCTCCATCCCAACGACCGTTGGAGCGCGGCAATCTATCGGCAGCCCAGCCCCACGGGTCAATCCAGAGGAACGGGTTCGACGCGTACTGGTACAAGTTTATCCCGCCCAGCACCCCGATCGGGTCGGGGTTGATGAAGCGACCGATATCCGGATCGTAGAACCGGAACGTGTTGTAGTGCAGCCCGGTCTCGCGGTCTAGATACTGGCCTTGGAATCGGAGGTTCTGCGGCCGCGGCACATGGCCCGGTGTCCCCGCCGCTTGCACTTCGCCCCATGCAGCCGCAGGTCGCTGCGGCGCACGGGCGATCCACTCCTCGCGAACGGCGTTGCCCCACACCTTGTAGCGGGCCTGCCAGACCAGTTCTCCGTCGGCGTCGGTCAGCTCCTCCGGCAGTCCTGACACGTCGTTGTGGAAATAATAGACCGCATCCCGAGCCTCCGCATCGTTGGCCGCCGGCGCCGCGTGATCGATCCGTGCGAGCGGCGCGTAGCTATTCGCTTCGTAGAGATACGTCAATGCCTCTTCGCCGCGCCGGTCGTGATACGTCTCCTGCACGAGCCGCATGCCGTCCCACAGGAAATCCGTGCTCGTATAGCTGCCGTTGAGCTTGCGGATACGACGGCCGAACGCGTCGTATTCGAAGTGCGTGGTCGACACGCCGAGCCGGTCCTTCGTCACGACGGTCTTCAGTTGATTCCAGTCGTCGTATTCGAGCGTCTGTTCTCTGGCGGGGCCGTGGCCGCTCAGCTTGCGCACGAGCCGCCCGTACGCGTCATACTCGAAGCGCTTGTCCTCGAACATTCTGAGCCGGTTGTGTTCGACGTATCCGCCCGGGTGGTCACTCGATACCAGGTTTGCGGCGGCATCCCAGCGGAACACCTCGGACGGCAGGCCTGGCCCGGTCGCCTGCTCAATGCGGCCGGTCGGGTCGTACCTGTAGCTCGTCGTACCGTAGCGCTGATCACGCTTCTGGACGACGTCGCCCGCCGCGTCATATTGCCACTGCTTGGCGAGCAATACGTCCGCCGATGCACCGCGCTGCGCCGCCGCTCGCGCACGGCGACCAACGGCGTCGTAGCCGAACTGGCTGGTCAGTTTCCCCTGCGTGCGCAGCACCTCGCGATGCAGATCGTCGCGCTCGATATCGGCGATCGCGGCGCCGTCGACGCGGATCTGGTGCACGTGGCCAGAGCCGTAATGCAACCAATCGATCGTCTGTTCGCCCGAGACAGTGGTGCTGATGCGATTGCCGAGCTCGTCGTAAGTGTGCGCCAGCCATCCTGTCGGCGTGTACTCCTCGAGCACCTCGCCGCGCGCGCCGTATTTCAGCGTAACGCGATTCTTCAGCGACGGTTTGCGACCCGTGAGCGCGTACAGTTCGCCCGCTGCGACCCGACCCGCCTTGTCGTAACGGTATTCACAGCGCTCGCGTGTGGCTTGCTTGGCGACGAGCTGCCCGATCGCATCTCGTTCAAATATGGTCTGGAGCTTTCCCTCGCGCAGCGCGATGCCCAGCCCGCGCATATCGTATTCGTACGTGCGCGCGTTGCCGTCGAGCCCGACTTCCTCGATCAGTAGGTCGCGGCGATCGTAGCGGAAGCGATATGTTTCTCGGTTCTCGTTGGTCAGGCTCGCGAGCCGGAACGCACTGTCGTAGCCGAAGCGCACGACACGATCGGCCGCATCAATGCGCGACAACAGCAGGCCGCGCGGATTCAGTTCGTAGCGTGTACGACGCTGGTTCGGATCGACGACTTCGACGAGCCTGCCGGCGTCGTCGTAATGAAACGTCTGGCGTGCGCCGTCGGCGGTCGCAATTGCCGTCACGCGGCCCATCGCATCGGCTTCGTACACGGTGGCATGGCCGGCTGCATCGGTCACGCGCGCGAGTGCACCGCGCGTGTCGTACTCGAAACGAGTGGCCTTGCCCGAACAGTCAGTATAGGAGGTCAGCTGCGCGCGCGCATTCCATGCGAGGAACTTGTAGCCGCCGCGTGCGTCGCGAATCGTGTGCACGAGGCCGCGCTCGTCGCGGTGATATTCAGTGGCGAAGCCCGCTGGATCGCGCGTCATCGTCAGGTTGCCGCGCGTGTCGTAACGGTAGATCCAGCGTGCATTGGTCGGGTCGATTTCCGCGACCGGCAGGTCATAAAAACCGTTCCACTCGGTACGCGCAGTCTGGCCGAGCGCGTCGATGCGAGCGGTCTGACGGCCACGTTCGTCGTATTCGAAGCGCGTCACATGGCCGGCTGGATCGGTCGCGCTGATCAATTGGCGCATCGCGTTCCACTCGAGCAGCCACACGTGGCCTTCCGCATCCACGTGATGAGTCGGTTGCCGATCCTCGTTCCACGCCCAGCGCGTGATGCGGCCGAGTTGGTCAGTGATCGTCACTTCGCGCTGAGTGAGATCCGCATCGAACGTGTAGGCTTCGCCGTCGTCGGTCCAGTGACGCACGACGCGGGCGTCGCGGCCTGTACCCTGCCAGGCATAGAAGCACTGCAAGCCGCCGCGCAGCGTATGCTGGACCATCAGGCCGTGCTCGTACGCGAACTTCCGGCCGGTATGCCCGCTGCGGTCTGTTACAGCGGCCAACTCGCCGGCGTCGGTGTACGCGTATTGCACCAGCGTCTCAGATTGTTCGCCGTCGACGCCGAGCGTCAGCTCGACCGCGGCGATCCGCTGCGGGTGGGCATCGTCGTAGGCTAGCGTCAACACGCGCCCAGCACTGTCGTGCAACCGGGCCGGTCGGATGACGTCACCGGCCGTTTCTTGCGTCACTTCGATCCAGTTGCCGTTGCGATCCTCGAGGCGCCGCAGCTTCAGCGTCTCGGTGTCCGCAATGGCCCGCGCACGCCCGAAGTCGCGATAGAGGCCGTCGACGGTTTCGACCACGTAGTGGCCGCCGGCGGTGCAGATCAGATACATGCCCTCCGGCACGCTGTAGTGGCTTTCACCGGGCGACACGGCCGGGCACACGATGTCGCGGCCTTGTTCGTCCCAGTAGGTGATCGACACGACCTCGCCGCGGTCGCGCACAAGCTGCAGCTCGACGCTGATCGGCACGCTCCAGCCGGGTCCGAACAGGCTGTCCGCACGATCGTCGTGACTGCTGTAGAAGCGCCGCCAGACGATCGGCAGCGGGCCCGGCAGTTCGAAGTCCGTGTCGTCAGCGCCGTCCAGGATCTTGCCGCCGGTGATGACGTTGACCGGGTGGCCTCTCATCAGACTGCCGAGGAGGGTGCCGCCAAGACCGGCCAATAGGCCCATCCCGAGGCACGGCAGTTTGCCCTTCAGGTTGCTCCACTTCATATTGCCGCGCCCGCACAGCGCGAGCGCAATGCCGATCGCCATACCGAGCCAGGCAACCCACGGCCGCGCCGCGCTGATATCGCGTACCGTTTTCGTGCCGCCACCCACGAACACGTTGGGAGATCCTTTGGAGATCGTGCCGTCGCAGGTGGTCTTGTCGTCGACGCGTGCCGCGGGTAAATCGTTGATGTAGACGCTCTCCGAACCCTGCGCGATCATTTGCGGGCCAGGATGGTCCTGACATTCGACGGTATCCATGTCGGCGCCGTCCGCCGCACGCGCAGCGTGTTCGCCGTTGATGAACACGTCCGGGGAGCCGCTCTTGATGTGGCCTTTTTCTTGCGGCGGTGAAATCGCATTGCCGAGCCCCTTCGCGGCCTCGTCGATCTTGTCGTTCAGCCCCGAGGCCTGCATGGTGGCGGCAACGCCCACGCCAATCGCGAGCACCAGTGGCGTAGCCAGGCCGGCCGTGCCGACTTCCAGCACGGCGGCCGCAGCAAGCAGGGCGCCCTCGGTCAGCAGCCAGCCGATGCCCATGCCGCCCAGCAGCGAGCCCCCCATGCCGATCAGGTCACCCATCAGGGTAGTGTGGGTGAACGGATCGTCCTTACGCGCGGCGGGCTGACTCATGGGCGGTGGCTACCGGAAACGAGCGAGGGCGCCGCGGGACCGTGAGGGCGCGGCTCGAAACTCTCGAGCATCCGGTTCGCGAGCGCACGCTGCTCGTCGGTCAGCGGCGCCGCGCTGGTCAGCGTCATGACGATCACCTGGCCGCCTGCGTCGAGCTGAAACGCGGTCTGGTGTTGATGAAACGAGCGGCCGTCCTGTTCGTGCGTGGATTCAGTCTGGACGCCCGGGCATTCCGGCCGTCCTACCGTCACCGACCGTCGAGTCTGCAGAGTGAGGTCCTTGGCGGTGCGCGACGCCAGTTCCCACTCCCGGTCGACGAAGGCGTCGATTGACTCCGCGTCGCGCAGTCGGCCGCGCGACACGACCAGGCTCAAGCCACCCGTCCCGATCGGAAGAATAAGCATGTTGACGGTGCGGTCGAGCGCCGCGTCCGGCAATTCGAAGGTGCCTTCGTGGATAGCGTAGTGCATGGCAGGCCGTAGTGGTGAGTGTTCGCGTTACTTGTTGAGGTCGATGCGCTTGCCGTTGACCATCACGCCGTCGTCGGTCATCAGGATCACGGAGCCCTTGTGCTCGAGGCGGATGCCTTCCGGTGCAAGGGAGATCGAGCTGTCCTGGACCTGCAGCAAGATGCCGCGCTCGGCCATGTAGACCTGCGTGCCGCCGCCACCGTCCTTCGCCGGCGTCGTCACCTCGACGGTAGTGGCTGTGGTGCTGCGCTTCTCGGCGATCGTCTCGGTCAGGTTGCCCTGCGGAATCTGCTTTTCTTCGCTGCCGGTTGCGACCAGGACGGTGCGCAGCGGCCCGAGCACCTTGTGCGTCTCGCTGTTCTCAACCACGGTATTCATGTCCCTCTGCGCGTGCATGAAGAACTCCTGCTGGCCGTTCACGTCGGAGAAACGCAACTCGTTCGAGCCCGCGCCCTTGTGCGTCTGACTCTTGATCCCCATCGTTTGACCGCCGGCGCCGTGGTACGGATTGCCTTGCTCGCCGTTGTATACGCGGCCCACGACTACCGGATTATCCGGGTCCCCCTGATTGAAGGCGACCAACACTTCCTGGTGAATCCGCGGAATCGCTGCCGCGCCCCAGCCGTCGCCCGCCCATGGTTGAGACACACGCACCCACATCGAGTCCGAGCCGTCCTGTTTGCCGCGCCGATCCCAGGGGAAGTGCAGCTTCACGCAGCTGCCGTTGGTGTGAATCTCCTCGCCTTTCGGGCCAACCACCTTGGCCGAATGCGTGCCGTGGATCACCGGCTTGGGCGTGATACGCGGCGCCCGGTACGAAATCTTCTTCGGCAGCAGCGCGAAGCTGTTGCGATAGGGCAGTTTCGTGTCGTGCTGCGTATAGTCGTTCACGACTTCGTGGCGCACGTGCAGGATCACGTATTCCTGGTTGTTCGCCGGCACCGGGTGGTCGGTGACCGTCACGCACCCGGCGGTTGTCATCCGCCACGCATAGCCACCGCCCGCGTAGCGGTGCGCCTGCGCTTCCTCGGCTTGCATGGCCAGTCGAGCATATCGGTTGCCGTCGTCGCCGTGGTCGTACAGCGACTGATGCTCGAACCGCTCAGTCGAGTCGAGCCGCGCGTGCTTCAGGTTCTCCGGGCCGGCTTCGACTCGCATCAGCGGCGACGACGGATTCTGGTGATTGAAGTCCTGGTATGTGACCTTGCCGACCCCGAAGCGACGGCCCTCGTACAACTGGTCAATGCCGTTGAACTCACTTGATTGGCTGGCGGCATACGGTACGGTCGCGAGCCCGTCGATCGGCCGAAACAGCAGGTTCGTGTCACCGATGACCAGGAAGTGCTTGTCCTTCTCGTAGCGGTGCGTCCAGATCAAGCCTTCCTGCTCCATCAAGCGCGTGCAGAAATTGAAATAGGACTCCTGGTACATCACGACATACTCGAGCGGCTTTTGCTCGGTGCGAATGTCGAACACGAAGTCGGAAAAGCCGTGTTCCAGGTAGATCTCGTTCAGAATGTCCTGCGCAGTCTTGTGCTGGAAGATCCGGCAGTCGGTCGAGCGCGTCAGGAACCAGAACCACGGCACCACCGTCATCTGGTACTGGGTCACGCGGCCGGGGTGGCTGACACGGTCGAACGCGGACACGTAGCCGTCGAAATAGCGATCGTTGTCGGTCGCGCCGGCCGCGACAATGCGCTCGAGCGTGGACTGTCGCGCGTTGTGGTCGAGCTTGAGCTTGACCGGCTGGCCGATCAGTTGATCCGGCGTGAGATCGTGCTGGTGCGACAGCAGGTCGACGTGAATTTCCGGCAGGCGATTGACGTGTTCGTCGATGATCGCGGCGCTGAGCAGCAGCACGTCGGGGCCGAGCGGCGTATCGATCGTCGCGTAGCGATTCAGTTGTGTCAGGCGCGCGGTGCCGGTCGCGTTGTTCAGTGCCTCAGCGATCGCGCCCGGCGTTTTTTCCATCAGCGAAAAGCCGGTCTGCGCGAGCTGCGTCGCGCGCTGAAGGGTGTCGACGTGCCCGGCCAAGCCCGCCAGCGGGCCCAGTTGGCCGCCGACGCCGGAGGCGAGCGAGCCGCCGAGGCCGCCCAGGGCGCTGCTGATCGGCGTCAAAGCCCCCATTGGGCTGCCGCCGAGGCCGGTCGGAAGACCGCCATTCGGAGCGAAACTCATTGTTCTTCCTTCGTCTCAGGTTCTGCCGGCCAGGCCGGACGGCCAAAGGCATCGCTAATTTAGGGGAAAACGAGAGGTTACGGAAGTCTCGCGCAAACGTTTTACGGATTCTGACGATTTGGCGTCAGATGGCTCAGAATCGGTGCCGGATGTGATTCGGCTTCGGTCGGTGGGAGCGGTCCGAGGGGGACAGGGGCAGGGGAATCTGCCGCGCAAACGGGTGGAAGCGAAGGCACGGCGCGACCAGATGGCTTGGGCCGCCTCGTCGTTCGGTGCACGCGGGAGCGGTCCGAGTGCATGAAATGGTCGGACTCGACCTGAGCAAGGCATTCACCCCGCTCATGGCACGAAATTGGAGTTGGAAAACGTCGTGCAGTGCAACTCAAAAACGACGCTTATGTCCTGTACCGCGCTTCGTCGAGATCCTCGATCAGTGTTGGTCCTGTCGGATGCCAATCCAACCGCGCCTGTGTCCACGCGCTCGAGGCGGGCATATCCAGTCCGACGAACATCCCCATCCATCCGAAATGCGCTGCGGCTTCCGCCGGGGCGATCGAAATAACTGGCAATTCAAGGCCTCGACCCAGCGCCTCGGCAATTTCGCGACTGCTGATGCCCTCCTCGCCGACAGCGTGATAACGCGCGCCCCGTTCGCGCGCTTCCAGTGCGAGCCGGTAGAGACGCGCGACGTCGGATAGGTGGCCGGCCGCCCAGCGATTGCTTCCGTCACCGACATAGGCAACTACACCTTTTTCACGAGCCACGTCGATAAGCGGCCCAATGAGGCCCTGCTTAAACGGATTGTGAACTTGCGGCAGTCGTACCACTGACACGTTGATGCCCTGTTGTAGCAGAGTCTGCCCCGTCAGTTCGGAGACAATGCGCGGATTGGGATGACTGGCATTGAAGACGTCTTCGGTCGCGGGTTCGCCGTGCTGGCCGCCGCCCATTCCGGTCCCCGACGTGATAATCAGCGGTCGATCGGAACCCGCGAGTGCGGCGCCGAGTGCGGTAATCGCGCGCCTGTCCTTTTCGCAATTCTCGGCGAACCGGGTGAAATCGTGGTCGAACGCCAGGTGAATAACACCGTCTGCCTTTGCCGCGCCGTTGCGCAAGCTTTCCGGCTCATCGAGCGTGCCGCGATGCGGCTCGGCGCCCGCGTCGATGAGTGCTCGCGCTCCCGCGTCCGAGCGCGTCAAACCAATCACCTGATGACCGGCCTGAATGAGTTCGGGGACGAGCGCCGAACCGATAAAGCCAGTCGCACCTGTCAGGAAAATACGCATGGTGAAGCCTCCTTGGTCGTCAGGTGTCCACTATCCGATCATTTGTTATCCCGTTAAAGTAGTGACCTCATCATAGTAAAGTGACTAACAGGTTCACTATGTCAGTCAATACGCCCAGGTCGCTTGGAGATTTTCTGAGAAGCCGGCGGACGCGCCTTGATCCCGCGAGCTTTGGATTTACCGGGCGCAGGCGAACGCCTGGACTACGCCGTGAAGAGGTTGCCCAGCGCGCTAATATCAGCCCGACGTGGTACACATGGCTTGAACAGGGGCGTGGCGGTGCGCCTTCTGCGGAGGTGCTGGACCGGATCTCCAGTGCCCTGATGCTGACGCCTGCCGAGCGCGAGCATCTTTTCATGCTCGGGCTTGGGCGGCCGCCCGAGGTCCGCTATAACCCTATCAATACTGTCAATCCTCGGTTGCAGCGGCTGCTCGATTCGTTGGACGCTAGCCCGGCGATCATCAAGACCGCTACCTGGGACGTCGTTGCCTGGAACCCTGCGGCCGCGGTGGTGCTGACTGATTACGGGACCTTACCGCCCGATCAGCGCAATATTCTCCGATTCCTGTTCCGCACTCCCGCCGTCCGTGAGAAGCAGCACGATTGGGAAAGCGTCGCCCGTGTCGTGGTAGGCGCGTTCAGAGCAGATGTGGCTCGCGCGGGTCTCGCGTCCGAGGTCGGCGAGCTGGTTGCCGAATTGCGCGATCGTAGCGCGGAGTTTGACGCGCTGTGGCGGGACAACGAGGTACTCGACCCGAGCGCAGGAGACAACGTCAAGCGACTTCATCATCCCACGCTGGGTCGGGTCGAGCTGGAGTACTCGGCGCTTTCCGTTGACGGTCGGCCAGACCTGGGCTTGATCGTCTATACGCCGCTCGACAGTGAAGTCGCCGAACGAATCAGGACGCTTGCCGCACGACATCAGCGCGACGCTGTGGCCGAAGATGCGTCGCAAGAGAACGTACGAACTGGATGACGTCGGCGACTGTTCAGGGTCGACTACAGCCGAACGCGTCTGGCTGCAGACTGCCGGAGACGGTCGTTCAAGTCCATACCCTACCGTGATCGCGCAGAATGGTGCAGCATCTGGCGGGCCAGATGCTGCTTGGAGGTCAGCTTCAGAAATGAAAAATATTCAGATCATTGACGGCGCAGAAAATTGTGTTTATGACATTTTTGCAGCGACAGACGAGCAGTTTGATTTGATATTTCCGAACGAGACTGACATTGCATTCATCGACGAGGTTTATGGCCGATCCGATGAGGCGTCGTTGAATGCTGCTTTCGCCGAGATATGGGCTCGTCCGGTGAAGAAGAAGGAGGTGAGCGGTATTCACGGCACACTCTTCTATGAGCTTGGGCAGAAGAAGAAATACTACCCTTCCAGGAAAGACGATGAAGCAGTCAATCCTGACGGAAGCCATTTGCGATAGTGAAATCTTTTTAGCACACGACGCGCCAGCGTAGTTCAGAAGTCTCGTGTGCATTGCCCGCGCAGGTAAACTGAATGACTGTTTCGTGCGGGGGCGACCGACCACTTCTGGCCGAAATCGAGCGCATCGCCGGGTGCCCGGAACGCTTCGAATGTGGATGCTGCGAGATGCGTCGACCGACCGAGTCAACAGAATGAGTGCTATCTCCGCTGACGCGTATTCAACGACGCTCCGTAATCGGACCCTCAGCGTCAACCGTCCCAACGGCGCCGATGGCGCCGCCAACGGAAATCGGTCCATGTGCTTCCAGATCACCGTGCACGGCCAGCGGGCCATGCACGGTGAGCGGGCCGTGAAACGTATTTTCGCCCTGACGTCTGCGTATGACATGCCCGTCGGGAGGAATCCGTTCAATCGTGGCTGCGGTGATCGGGCCGCGAGCGGATATATCACCAGCCACCGTCAGCGAGCCGTCGACAGTAACCGGCCCGAGAACGACGAGCGATCCGTCGACGCTGAGCGGCCCCGTGACGACCGGCTCGGCATGCCCTGACGTGAAGAAGACAGAGGACGCCAGCAGAACCGCGCGCGCCATCGCGCTCCCTGCCCGCCTCGATGCCATGCTCTTTCCTGGCGCCAGATTGAAGCGTTTCACATGTCCTCCTGCATGGTGCTATTTACGCGAGCGCCAACGGTCCACTGACTCGCGACGGACGGCTGCCGCTGAAGCACGCCCGGGCGCTATTGATCCAGTCTAGTCACGGAATTGACTAGTACAAGCGGCATCGGCGCGATAGCGCGACGTGCGCGACAAGCGCGATCTGCGACTGAACGTCTGCAGTGCACCGGGAAGCGACCGGTCGAGCGTTTGCCGGCACACGCCGACGAATGACGGATATTGGCCGGAAATCGCCGGTCGGCGCCCGGTGCGGCCCGACCGGCGACTTCCGACCTGAAGCGGCCGGTAAATTTGACGACAAGCGATCATCTACATTAAGTGCGCGCGATATCGTCCGTACGCGAGCAGCGCGAAAAACAGCAATAAGGCTAAAGCACCAACAAGCAGTGCCACCCTTGCTACGCGCGCCCAGCTATCAATTTGTGGGTCGTTCAGCGATCTATAGTCACCGCTCACCAGCCAGATAATCGGCGCGTAGTTGAATTTACTGTCCTTTCCAAGGAACGCGCTTTCTCCCGGATAGCGGCTCTGCAATTTGGCGGCGATTCTGCTCTGCATAAGGCCGCTGACCAGCAGGCCGATCGCGGCTAGCGCGATAAGCAACTCGAAAACGTGCATGATATCGGCGGAGTCCATGTCGTGAAATTCTTCCTGAGTGCACTACCGTTGCTACGAAACATTATCGACGATTTTCATATCAAGGCCGACTGACCGCTTCGGCCGGAAGTCGCCGGTCAACGCCCGGTGCGGCCCGACCGGCGACTTCCGGCCATTTCCCGCCACTCGCTTGGGTGGTCGCAGTGGGTCACTCCAATGGCTGCTTTGCCGTTACATCGCGTACCCTCGGCGGTTGCGTCAAGAAAATGTCGCCAACTTGCTTACACCCGGAATAATTTTGTCGACGCTTATGGACTTCGACTTCCCACGGTAAGCTGATGAATTCCCGATCGATTCTTCGGCTTGCGAGAGAAAGCGATGAAGTTGACCGTTGCGTACATCGAAGAACCGCCGTTCGGCTGGACCGAGGCGGACGGCACCGCTACCGGCGCCGATCTCGAGCTCGCCGGGACGATTCTCCGGCAGATAGGCGCCACCCGAATCGAGTATTGCCCGACGACGTTCAGCGAATTGCTGCCCGGCGTCGAAGCAGGTCGCTGGGACATGAACGTGCCGCTCTTCGTGACGCCGAAGCGTGCCGATACCGTCGCGTTCAGCGTGCCGGTGTGGGGAATCGGGGACGGCTTTCTGGTTCGGCCCGGAAACCCGAGAGCGCTCCGCAGCTATGCGTCGATCGCCGAACGTCCCGATGTGCGTCTCGGCATCATTGCAGGACAGGTGCAGCATGATTCCGCGATCGCGTCGGGCGTGAGTCGGCGGCAGATCGTCGTCTTCGAACAGCAGGCCGACGCGATCGCGGCCGTGCTTTCCGGTGCGATCGATGCCTATGCGAGCACGGCTTTGGGAAATCGAATCGTTGCGAGCCGGATAGGCGGCTCGATGATCCAGGACGTCGCGCACGAGCCGGAGGTAAACGGCGGCCAGTGGACGCCTCCGCTGGGCGCGTTTTCGTTCAACCGGGAAAACCGCGATCTTCTGACGGCGGTTAATCGACGACTTCGTTCATATCTCGGCTCGCCGGACCATCGCGCTCGCATGGCGAAATTCGGGCTGACCGCGCGCGAAATCGATCCGGCCGTGTTGCACACAGGATAGGTTGGCACGCGGCCGCGAGCGGTCATTCCCGCACGTCGCCGTTCGGGCGTCGGCGCCGCTCGGCAACGATCCATTCGATTCGGCGAAACGCGCGTGAACCGAGCCTCGTCAGTCAAAGCTGATCAGATCCTTGAAGATAAGGTGTCCCCAGCTTTTTCCGCGCGCGTGCACCAGCCATCCGCCTTCCGACAGTCCGCCGAGCCGGATCGGCGCGAAGCCGAGTTTTTCCGCTAGCGCACCGATCTCCGCCGCGGCCTCGTCATCGTCGCTCGCCAGAAACACGACTCTCCTGCCACCGTGGACGGCCGGGTCCTGGCCAAGGACGGCGGCGACCAGATGGTTGAAGCCTTTCACCAGCCTCGCGCCGGCGAACGCTTTCGCGACGAAGGCCGAGGACGGGAGACCGTCCAGTTCGTCCAGCGGGGCCTGCGTGTTCATCGCGTCGACGACGGTCTTCCCGTTCCAGTCGGCCAGTGTGTTCGCGACCGCCGGGTGCGACTCGAAACGAACAGCCAAAAAGATGACGTCCGCCTTGACGGCTTCGGCCAGGGTCGTGGGCGTGATCGTCGGCCCGATCGCGGCCGCGTCGGCCGCAAAGCTTGCCGGGTCGCGCGTGGTTGCAACGGCCACTTCGATGCCGTTGCGGGCGAACGCCCTGGCAAGCGCGTGGCCGATCTTGCCGAAGCCGATGATTGCGTAACGCATATGTTTCTCCTTCGTTTTCCGGTGCGGTCAGAGCTTGTAACCGCCGCTCGCCTCGATCGTCTGGCCGGTCACCCAATGGCCGTCATCGGAAGCCAGAAACGCGACGACGGCGGCGATTTCCGAAGGCTCGCCAAAGCGGCCCAGCGCGATTTGCGCCTCGGTTGCCTTGACGAGTTCGGGATTCTCGCGAAAAGCGGCGTTCGCATCCGTTCGCGTGAAGCCGGGTGCGACGGCATTCGCGGTGATGCCGCGCGGCCCAAGCTCGATGGCGAGCGTATGGGTCAGCGTGTTGATGGCCGCTTTCGCCATCGAGTAGACGGGCGCTGCCGTGACGGGCTTCGTCGCGGCAGCGGAAGAAATGTTGACGATGCATCCGCCATCGGCGAGGCGATCCAGCGCGGCCTGAGTGATGAAGAAGGGCGCGCGGGCGTAGACCGCCATCAGCGTGTCCCAACTCTCCGGCGTCGCGTCCTTGAAGCCGAGCCAGCCGGAATTGCCGGCGTTGTTGACCAGAATGTCGAGGGCTCTGCTGCCGTTGCGCTTGATGAGCGCGTCGTCGAGTCTTTCGAACAAGGCCGGGACGCTCGCCGGATCGACGAGGTCCGCATGGACCGCAAACGCGGTGCCTCCCGCTTTTTCGATGGCAGCGATCGTTTCGTCCGCGCCGGATTTGCTGGCGTTGTAAGTCAGTGCGACTGTCGCGCCGTCCCCGGCAAGACGTTCGGCGATGGCGCGGCCAATGCCCCGCGATGCGCCGGTAACGAGCGCCGTCTTGCCCTTTAGCGATTGGGTCATGCGGTGCTTCTCCTCAGAGTTGTGCCAGGCCGCCGTCGACGGCGACCTCGCTGGCGGTCATGAAGCTGCTGTCCGGCGACGCAAGAAAGGCGGCCACCGCCCCGATCTCCGACGGTTCGGCCATGCGCTGGAGCGGCGTCATCGCGCCGTAGGTCTTCTGGCCTTCTTCGCCCAGCGCCTCCTTGGCCAGTTCGGTCGCCGTCGCTCCGGGCGACAGCACGTTGACCCGGATGCCGGTGCCTTTCAGGTCCTCCGCCCAAGTCCGGGCGAGATTGCGCACCGCGGCCTTGCTCGCGCTGTAGGCCGTGAACCCCGGGGCGCCCGTGGTGCCGGCGCTCGAGCCGGTGAGGATGATCGACCCGCCCGGGCCCATCAGCGGCAGCGCCTTCTGGACCGTGAAGATCGTCCCCTTCACATTGGTGTCGAAGGTGGCGTCGAGGTGCTCGGCGGTGATCTGGCCGAGCGGAAGCGGGCTGCCGGTTCCCGCATTGGCGAAGACGATGTCGAGGGTTCCGCGCTCCGCCTTGACCGCCGCGTAGAGCCGGTCGAGGTCGGTCGGATCGGAGACCGAGCCCTTCACCGCGCGGGCATTGGGCCCCAGGTCGGCCACCGCCGCGTCGAGCGCCGCCTGCCGGCGGCCGAAGAGGAAGACGAAAGCGCCTTCGTCGATGAAGCGCTTTGCCGCAGCGCGGCCGATGCCGGTTGCGCCGCCGGTGATCACGGCGGTCTTTCCATTCAGTCTGTTCATGTCATGCATCCTTGGAAGCAAAAGCGACAAGCTCGATTCTGGCGTGCTTGATTCATGAAGCCAATTGACTGAATATCTATAAGTACCATCTACTTTTTAGATACCTATGCTGGACAACGTCACCATCAATCAACTTCGCGCGTTCGTCGCCGTGTGCGACCAGGGAAGCTTTTCCGGCGCGGCAAGGGAACTGAGGCGTGCACAGTCGGCGATCAGCCACGCGATCGGCGCGCTCGAGAGTGCCTTCGACGTGATGCTGTTCGAGCGCAACACGCGCAAGGCGACGCTCACGGCCGCTGGCCGCAGCCTCCTGCCCGACGCGCGCGGCGTGATCTCGCGCACCGAGGAAATGAAGATGCGTGCGGTTGCGATTGCCGAAGCCGGCGTCCCGCAGGTGTCGATCGCCGTGGACACCTATTTTTCGCGTGCGCATCTGATCGAATGCCTGCGCACGCTGCAGGCGGAATTCCCGACGGTTGCAATCAATCTGCGCATGACGACCATGCAGGGCGGCGAGCGTCTGGTTCTCCAGGGCACGTGCGCGTTGGCGGTGACGATCACGGACGTGCCCGAACTGAGCCCGGACACCGTCGAACGGCATCATCTATGCGATACGCAAATGGTGACCGTATGTGGGCCATCGCATCCGCTGGCCGCAATGGCGAAGCCGATCCCGCGAGAGGAGTTCGGCCGGCACATCCAGCTCGTCGTTACCGACAATCAGCCCGATGCGGAAAAGACCCAGCAAGGGGTCGCCAGTGAGCGCCAGTGGTGGGTGAATGATCTCGGCGCGAAGCACGACCTGCTCAGAGGAAGTTTGTGCTGGGGGCACATGCCGCGCCATATGGTCGAGGAAGACCTCGCGAAGGGAGCACTGGTGGAGCTCCGCCGGCGCGCATGGCACATGCGCCCGCTGACGTTCATGATCTCGCAGCGGCGCGGGTACGCGTTTTCCGGATGCGAGACACGGCTGGTCGAACTCCTTGGCAAGTGTCCCTCGCAAAGGGTGGGAAGAGCGAGGGCGACGTGACGTGCGTCTGTGCCGCGCCGACATGCACTTCGCGGCCGTGAGGTGCGGGAATGTGTGC
This sequence comes from Burkholderia sp. MSMB1072, assembly GCF_001524725.1. NCBI lineage: Bacteria > Pseudomonadati > Pseudomonadota > Betaproteobacteria > Burkholderiales > Burkholderiaceae > Burkholderia > Burkholderia sp. MSMB1072. The sequence continues at coordinate 51,461 of NZ_LOYC01000044.1, read as the reverse complement.
CGACAATCGGTAGCGTCCTCGGCACGGCCGGCATTGCTTCGCCGACGCGAGCGACCGGGCTCGAACACCGTCGCTGCGTCGGCGGCGGCGCTGTCGTACGCAGGGAATGCCGAGGCGAGGTTCCGTGCGCTCCACCGGAATCGCACTAGCGCGTGGCGACGCCCGCGTGAACGCCCGTCAGTTCGATCATGAAATCCAGGAACGCGCGAGTCTTTGCCGGCACGTGATGCCGGGATGGGTAGTACGCGTACAACGGATACCGCTCGTCGGCCCATTCGGGAAAGAGATTGATCAATCGGCCGTCGGCGATCAGCGGCTCGGCGCCGAGCAGCAGCATCTGCGCGATTCCGGAACCGGCGAGGCACGCGTTGAGCAGCGCGCCCGGATCGTTGACCGTGAGGCGTCCGCGGGTGTCGACCACGATGCGTTTGCGCTTGCGATGGAATTCCCACGCGAAAGGCTTGCCTGTCTCGGGGTTGCGAAACTCCAGGCAGCGGTGGCTCCCGTCCTCGAGGTCCTGGGGTTTTGCCGGCCGTCCCCGGCGCGCGATGTACGAGGGCGCCGCGACCGTCACGACGCCGGTATCGAGCAGCTTTCTCGCGATCAGGCTGGAGGCCCGCGGTTCGCCGAATCGCACGGCGAGGTCGAAGCCGTCCGTGACGAGGTCGCCCAGGCTGTCTCGCGCGATGAGCTCGATTTCGAGCTCGGGATGTGCGTCCATGAATGCATCGAGCCGTGGCCCGAGAATGGCCCGGTAGACGACGGGATCCAGATTGATTCGCAGCTTTCCGCGCACGGTGGAGGCGCCGCCGGCGGCCGCCGCGGCGGCTTCCTCCAGCCCGGCGAGATGGGGCATGACCTGCTCGTAAAAGCGGCGACCCTCTTCGGTGAGCGACACGGATCGCGTCGTTCGGTTGAACAGCCGGATGTTCAGCCTTCTTTCCAGCCGGGCAATCGCTCGACTGACGCCCGGCGGCGTCATGCCGATCACGTCGGCGGCAGCCGCGAATGTCCCGGCGTCGACCACGGCGGCGAACACGCTGATGCTGCCGGACAGTTTTTCGCTACTGGATCTCATCGTCGTTCGAGTGAATACGGGGAGCGGATGGCGAGCGGCCCACGGAAGGCCGACGCGCGAACGCTGCGCGGTGCGGTGCCGCCGGGCGTCCGTGTCGATCATGCCGAATTGATGACGCGTTGTCACTTATCTGATGCCATCCATGTCGTTTTGTTTCGCTCGGCGTTTGTCCAGAATGCGACCCACGTATTCACACATGGAGAATGAGCAATGTATGCAATCACGGGAATCACCGGCCAGGTCGGCGGCGCACTGGCTCGCGAGCTGCTGGCCGCGGGGCGGCCGGTGCGCGCGGTCGTACGCGACACGACGCGGGCAAGGGCATGGGCGGAGCGCGGGTGCGAGATGGCGACCGCGGTCATGGAAGACCCTTCGTCGCTTGCCGCCGCGTTCGCCGGCGCGTCGGGCGTTTTCATCCTGCTGCCGCCGGTGTTCGATCCGGCGCCCGGGTTTCCCGAGGCGCGGAAGGTGATCGAAGCCGTATTCGCCGCGCTTCTGACGGCGCGTCCGGAAAAGGTCGTTTGCCTGTCGACGATCGGCGCGCAGGCCCACGAAACCAATCTGCTCACGCAACTCACGCTGATGGAGCAGGCGCTGCGCGAGATGCCGATGCCGGTGACGTTCCTGCGGCCCAGCTGGTTCATGGAGAACGCCGCATGGGATGTCGCGTCCGCGCGCGACGATGGCGTCGTCGCCAGTTACCTGCAGCCGCTCGACAAGCCCGTGCCGATGGTCGCCACCGCGGACGTGGGCCGTGTTGCGGCGGAACTGCTGCAGCAGACGTGGCGCGGTGTGCGTGTCGTCGAGCTCGAAGGCCCGCGCCGGGTGAGCCCCGACGATCTCGCGCTGGCCTTCGCTCGCGTTTTGGGCCGGGATGTGCGCGCGGAAGCTGTCGACAGGCGAACGTGGGACGCGCTGTTTCGCGCGCAGGGCATGAAGCATCCGCTGCCGCGCATGCGCATGCTGGACGGCTTCAACGAAGGCTGGATCAATTTCGCAAGCGATCCTGACGAAATCTTGCGCGGCCACGTCACGCTGGACACGGTGCTGGGCGAACTCGTGTCGCGTACGGTCTGATCGAATTCGGTGGGCGCGCACCGCAGTGGCCAGCGGAAACAATGCCTGGCCACTGCGGCGCGGAACACGCCGCCGCGTCGATCGCCGGCTGGCCGCGCAACGATCCCGACGTTCAGTCGAACGGCACGGCCAGCCGATCGATCCCGCGACCGCCCAGCGACGCTTTCGTATCTGCATGACCGATGCGAGCCACGTCACGCTGCTGCCGCGGCTGCTGGCCCATGTTCGCGCGCAGGCGCCCGGCGTCCGGCTGGAAGCCGCACGGATCGACGGCAATACGGAGCGGGCGCTCGAATCGGGCGAAGCCGATCTCGCGATCGGCTACGTGCCGTGGCTCGGCGGTGGCATTTATCAGCAGAAGCTGTATGACCAGGACTGGATTTGTCTGGTGAATCGACATCACCCGAGGATTCGCGGCCGGCTCGGGGCGAAGCAGTATCGTTCGGAAGGGCATGTCGCGATTACGGCCGGAACCGGCGCGCAACTCCTCGAACAGGCGCTGCGGCAGGCGCGCATCGAGCGAGACGTGGTGCTGGAATTGCCGGGTTTTCTGGGCTTGGGGGCGATCGTGCAGACGACCGACCTGATCACGACGCTACCGCGTCATATCGGCGAGACGCTGGCTCAGGCCAGCGATCTGGCGGTTCATGCATGCCCGATCCCGGTCGACGGGTTTGCGGTGCGGCAGCATTGGCACGCGCGCTATCACCACGAGGCCGGCAACCGGTGGCTGCGCGGGGTCGTGATTCGATTGTTCGGTGCTTCGCATTGACGTGAGGCTTCGGCGTTCGCGATGGCGGCCGGGGGGCCGCGGCTTTCGGGCGTTTCCGATTCGGCCGCGCCCGAAAGCCGATCATCGATAGACGATCTGCGCGGCGAGGTCGTGCTTGATCGACCTGGCCATGCTTCGGAATTCGGGGTACTCGTCCGGCTGCAGATACGGCCGCGGCGAATTCAGCTCGAGCGTCCGGATCACGCTGATGGTGTTGCCTTCCATTGCATAGGACGACGTATAAGTGCCGAAAGGCGAAGTTACCGTGACGGGCTTCGGAAGGCTCAACACCTTCATCGAGGTCGGCAACTCTAGTTTTGTGATTTCGCTGAAGCGCCCGGCTTTGAACAGGAATGGGGTGTTGCGTTTGATCGATCCCGCCCAGTCAAAGGCACTGGCGATCGTGTCGAAGCCGCCCAGTCCTCTTGGGACACGCATCGCGCCGGGGCCGGGGAGAGGGGTGTAGTCCGTCAGTTCGAATACGCTGGAAAACGAAAACGCGGTTCGGAGATCGCCGATGTCGCCATGATGGTAGCGGCCGGTACCTTCCGATCCGTTCGCGGTAAGGAATGCCTGCGCAAACACCGGTTCGGAACCTGCCGGCAACCGGGCGAACAGGGAGCGGGCGATCCAGTCGTATTCGCCTCGGTTCTCGATTTTGCTGTTGCCACGAACGGTGCCGAATTGGTCGAGCGTGGTGCGCGTGGTGACCGTCACCGTGTCGGCGTCGGCGCGTGCAACGGGAAGGACGATCAAGCGAGACGGTGCGTTGCCGATGCCCGTCAGCAACGCCTGCTTTCCTTCCTCGTTGAAAGGTAGCGTGCCGAATCGGGCCGTACCCGCCGTCGAGTCAAGGTAGACGTCGAATTCGGGAATGTAGGTGATCGCGTGATTGAATACGGCCAGCGGGCTCGCCACCGAAGGCAGCCAATAGCGACTGTCCGCATTCACGAGTACCGTGCCGCTCGGGATACCTTTTGCTGCCAGCAGCGCCTGCAGCAGCGTCGTATGGTCCTTGCAGTCGCCGTAGCGCGCCTGCAAGACGTCTTGTGCGGTGTGCGGAACGACTCCGCCGAAACCGAGGAACACGGCGACATAACGGATGTTTCGGCTCACCCATCGATAGAGGGCATCTGCTTGATCGCGGCGGTCGACGATTCCGTTCGTGACGAGATCGGCCAGCGCTTGTACGTCGGGCGTAACGGTCGCCTGTGCCTGCGCACGGGCGGCGTATACCTGTCCGAGCGCTGCGTAGTCCGGAAACGTCGTGACCGAGAGCCGCGGGCTGCGATCGTCGATACTCGGCGCATTCGCTTCGAGTGGCTGCGCACGCGCATCCTTGATCGTCCAGTGCCAGGTTTGCCGGCCATCGACGTCGGCGGCAACCCGTCCGCCCTGCATGTCGACGACATCCGCGTGCAGCGCCATCGAGGCGGGCGCGTTGATCGTGACGCTGGCACTCTGGATCGGCTTATTGTTCGGAAACGTGACGTCGGCGGAGAAATGCCCGGGGAACAGCGGCGTGACCTGCGTCTCGCGCGTGCGCATGGTCACGGTGGCGCCTGGCTCGACGCCGGGAAAGACGATCGTCTTGACGAGATTGTCGTCGAAGCTGGGGGCGTGGACGCTCGACGCACTTTGACGCGTGAAGATTGCATTGGCCGGAACGTCGATCCGCACGCCGTCGCGCGTAGTGGTGTAGGCCTCGATCACTTCGAATTTCTGCAACTCGCGGCTATATCGATAGGAAACCTGACCATATGATCTGACGCCCTGTTCCGTCTCCATGCGGATCGACCTTGCTTGATCGTGGGTCGACGAGCCGTCGCGATTCACGGTGTAGACACTGTCGTCGGACAGGACGGTGACGGCAGGAGAGAAATCGGCGGAATACGCGACTGTTGCATGCATGACGATTGCCGCCACGGTGACGTATGCCCGAATCATGCGGCCGATTGAAATGGATGGACGGTCTCGCGTAATCAGCATGTGGATAGCCCTCTCGAATTCTTGTTTTCCTCCGGCGAGGAGCACGCAAGAAACTACCACGACGAGGAGGATGTCGCTACGGTCCGCGGCTCGAATTCGGCATTGATTTGTGAGTCGTGTTTGCGTCGACAGGTTTTTGTTAGCTGATTGCCGGCTCTTTTCCGTAGCGGCCGGACTCCCGATCCGAACGCCGAGTTGCGCCCGTTTTGGGGCAAGACGATCGACGTCCGTTCGTTCTTCTTTGGCGGCAACAGCGATTGGGGCAACTATTCGGCGCCGAACCGTTCGACCACGAATTCAGCAAAGCTACGAAGCTTCGGCGATTTCCGCCTCTCCTGCAGATAAAGCAGATTCATCGACCGTTCCGGCGCGGCAAAGTCCGGCATGATCTCGACGAGGCGCGCGTCGCGAATGTCCTCGTGTATCAACATGGACGGAAGCATCGCGATACCCAGTCCTCTCAATGCCGCCCGGCGCAACGCGTCCGCACTGTCGATTTTCAGCCTGCCGTCCACGGCGATGCGCATCGGCCCATCCGGACCTCCCAGCATCCATCGAGGTTGCGCCGCGTGCCATTCCGATCGGGGCGGATACGCATACGTCAGGCATTGATGCTCGGCAAGCGCGTGCGGCGTGGTGGGCGCACCATGTTCGCGAACGTAAGCGGGCGACGCACACAGCACCAGCCGATATGGCGTCAGCGGACGCGCCACCACATCCGGGTTGGCGAGCGCGCCGATGCGAATGGCTGCCTCGAAACCGTCGTCGAACAGATCGGCGAGCGAGTCGGTTGCGACGATATCGAGCTGGATCTCGGGGTAGCGTTGGTAATAGTCGGCGAGCACGGGAATCAGGCACTCGTTCGTAAACACGACAGGCGCGGTCACGCGCAAACGCCCTCGCGGCTGCTTGAGATGAGCGAGCGCAAGCTGTTTCGTATCGTCGACCAGGCCGAGGACTTCGACGCATCGCTCGTAATAAGCGTGGCCGAACGCGCTGACTTTCTGCTTACGAGTCGTGCGGTGAACGAGAACAGCACCTAGCCGACTTTCCAAAGCCTGAAGGTAGTTGCCGACCATGGTCGGCGACAGATTGGACGCTTGCGCCGCTGCCGTCAGGCTACCCGTTTCCACGATACGGACGAATACGGCCATCGCCTTGAGGAGATCCATTGCGCAATGGTACTGGATTCTGTTTCAAGGTGACGCGCGTTTATCAGCCACCGGTTTGGAAATAGATTGCGATATCCGAACGAAAGGAGAGCTGAAATGCCGTATGAACTCACGACGTTGTCGTGTCCGCTTCCGGACCAGGACAGGGTGTCCCGCCGTGCGCGTCGCTGGGTGTCGGATGCCGACGCGCGAGGGCGGCTGCTGGGCGCATGGCGCACGGAAATTGGCGAGCTGTCGCGGGTGGTCGTGCTGCGTGGCTTCGAGACGATGGATGAATTGCAGCATGAACGCAATCGGGCATTGTGCGCCGCGCGACCTTTCGGAATTGAAAGCACGTCCGTTCGGTTGGCCATGGAAAGCTATGCGCTTTTTCCTTTTCTACCCGACGTCGAACCGGCGGTATTGGGCGGCTTCTACGAGATTCGCCGCTACTGGCTGAAAGCCGGCGGTATTGCGCCGACCATTGCCGCGTGGGAGCGTGCGATAGGTCCGGCCCAAGCCTATACGTCGCATCTCGTTTGCAACCTGTACGCGCTCGACGGACCGCCACGCATCACGCACATTTGGGGATTCTCGAGCCTGGAAGAACGCATGGCGTTGAGAAAGCAACACTATGCGGAGGGGCTTTGGCCTCCGACGGGCGGTCCGGAGCAGATCGAAAGGGCGACGTCGACGATCGGCTTGCCGGAGGCGTGGTCGCCGTTGCATTGAATGCCCGCGTCGTCCGACGAACCATGCGCAGCCGGCAACGCAACGCGCACGTAAAGAAATGCACGCCGTTCGCGATCGGGCAGCACTTGCGGCCCGTAGCTGATCCTGACCGCCCCGTCGTCGATCTCGCCGGCCTGCGCGAACCGCCACGCACGGGGATCGCTGTCGAGCAGGAATTCGGCGCGCGCATACGCGTGCGGCTCGAACAGCTCGGGAATCGTCACCGTCCGTCCATCGAGCTTGTCGAGCAACGCTTCGACCACGTTGAAGCCGTAGCCGTCGCGCACGATGTCGCAGATGAAGCTGCCCGCGATGCGCGGATTCAGTTCGATCACGTGCGGCACGCCGTCGTGCACGATGCAGTCGAGATGCACGGGCCCCCACGTGAGCCCGGCGGCGGCCGTCGCGCGCGTGCCGACGTCGATCAGCGCATGCAGCGTGTCGGCGTCGAGATCGAGTTCGGACGTATACCCGCGCTCGAGAAAACCGGCGCCATGCCGCTTCAGCTTGCGCAGCGCGCCGACGTATCGGCCGTCGAAATACTCGACGCAGTATTCGCTGCCCTCCAGGAATTCCTCGATGACGACGCGTTCGGTCGCAAGCGAAGCCGCATCGGCTTGCATGGCGGCGAGCGCGTCCAGTTGCGCGCGCACGGCGGCGATGGCCTCGCAGCGGCGCACGCCGTCGCTCGCGGAGCCTTCCGACGGCTTGACGACGACCGGAAAGCGCAACGCGGCAGCCGCGGCCACGAGCGCCGCTGGCGCGGCCAGCGTGCCCGCGACGAACTGCGCGGCCGGGATCCCGTGCGTGGCGAGCAATGTCTTCTGGTTCGACTTCGACACTGCGTGCGCGATGTGCCGTGCATCGGGGCCGGGCAGCCCGAGCGCATCGGCGACCCATGCGGCGGTGCGTGCATAGGTGTCGTGCGCGGTCGTCACGCGCAGCGTGTCGAGCTCGCCCGCAAAGCGCGCGCGCAGCCAGCCGGCGAGCTGGCTGGCGTCGGGCGCGAGATTGACCGTCTCGACGCCGTCGGGAAACACGCCGTCGAGACGATGGCCGGGCGCGGTGATGACGGTCACGGCCGCCTGGCGTGCGAGGGCGGCGCGCACCAGCGCGACGCTGCTGCCGGTGGCGCGTGCGCCGATCACGATGAGTCGCTTCATGACGAATCCTTGATCGAGGGCGGAAGAGGGAAGCCGGTTAGCGTGCGCGCCTGCGCAGCCGCTGCGCTTCGAGGCGCGGCAGCAGATGCTGGACGACGCGCGGCAGCGTATAGATCGGCAACTGCGCGCACGCGAACACGAGCGCCATGGTCGGCGTCGCGGCCAGCCCGAGCGCAGCCCACATCAGCCCGACGTTGCGATTGGCGACGATCAGCGCGACGTTCAGGCGCGTGCGGACGTCGCCGGGCGTGAGCCCGTACGCGACGATCTGGAAACCCGCGTTGACGGCGAATGCGAGGGCGATCGCGGTCAGTGCGCGGTGCGGTGCGTCGATGATCGACTGCTGCATGCCGGCCATCGTGCCGAGCGCGAATATCAGCAGCGCGGCGACGACGATCGCGTCGATCGGCGCTGCGTGGCGCGCGAGCCGAGCGCCGGCAAAGCGCCGCACGAGCAACGCGACGCCTTCGGCGCTGCCGATCAGCAGCGCGAGCCGCAGCGCGAGGCTCGACGGCGAGATCGACACCGCCGCGTCGTGGCTGAACCAGGCCGTCAGCAACGGGGCGGTCAGCGGCACGAACACCATCGACGCGAGGGTCGCGACGAGCGCGACGCTGGCGTCGAGCGACAGCATGCGCGCGATCGTCGACGTGCCGCTCGACGGCGGCGCGCAGTACGCGATCACCAGCGCCACGACCCAGTCGTACGGCAGGCCGGCGAGCCGTGCGGCGATGCCGAGCGCGACCGGGCACGCGATCATCGTCATGGCGGGCAGCAGCAGCGACACGGCGGGACGCCGCGCCACCGCGCGCACGGCGCTCGGCTCGACGCGCAGCAGCGTGCCGAGCACGAACAGGAACACGGTCGCGGGCATCAGCGGCCGCGCGAGGTCGGCCAGCGGCGGCGCCAGCAGCCCGAGGCCGACGCCGCACGCGAGCACGGTCGGGCCGCGCCGCACCAGCGCGGCGATCAGTGCGCGCACGGGCGAACCTCGGGGCGGCGGCGAGCCGGAGTGAAGCCGAATCGGGCGGCGGATGGCATGCGGATTCCCTGGAAGCGGACAGCCTAGGCTAATCCGGATGATGAGCGAAGTAAAATGATATAAACTGAATCTGTAACAAGAGAAAGTGATATGAACATCCCGCTCCTCGAAACTTTCCGGGCCGTCGTGCAGGAAGGCAGCGCGTTGCGCGCGGCCGAACGGCTCGGCTGCACGCAATCGAACGTCACGGCGCGGCTGCGCCAGCTCGAAGAGTCGCTCGACGCGCCGCTGTTCGATCGACACGGCAAGCGGCTGGTGCTGAACGATGCCGGGCGCCGCCTGATTCCGTATTGCGACCGCATCCTGCGTCTCGTCGACGAAGCGACGCAGGTGGTGCGCGAAACGCCGGTGGCCCGCGGCTTGCGGCTGGGGTCGATGGAAAGCACGGCCGCCACGCGGCTGCCGGCGCTGGCCGCCGCGCTGAAGGAACGCGATCCGGCGCTCGGCCTCGCGGTGCAGATCGGCAGCGAGCCGGACCTGGCCGACGCGCTGTTGCGCGGCCGGATCGACGCGGCGCTCACCGCGCGCGCGGTCGTGCGGCCCGGGCTGCGTTACGAACCCGCGTTCGCGGAAGACATGGTGCTGGCGAGCGCGGCGACCGTCACGCGCCGGCAACTGTTGGCCGGCAACACGGTGCGCTTGCTCGCGTTTCACGACGGCTGCCCGTATCGCGCGGTCGCGGAGCACTGGCTGAAGGCGCGCGGCGTCGCGATCGAATCGGTGTCGTCGTTCGGCACGTTCGGCGCGATCCTCGGCTGCGTCGCGGCCGGAATGGGCGTCGCGATCCTGCCGAAGCGGATCACGGCCGAGCACGTGGCGCGCAAGGAGCTGCGCACGCATGCGTTCGACGATCTCGGCAGCGTGACGACCTACCTCGTCACGCCAGACGAAGCGCCTGCGCTGCCCGAACTCGACGCATTGCGCGCGGTGCTCGGCCGGCAGGCCGGTGCGCTGCTCGCGCGCTGATACGAGACTGCGCGGCCCTGGCGTGAACACGCACTAGGCCGGCGCGACCGCGCCTTCGTCCGCGAAGAAGTCGGCCTCGATTTCGCGAATCCGCCGGCAATCCTCGAGCAGCCGCTCGAAGGTCGGGCTGTAGAGGCCGACCGTGCCGAGCGCCGTCTGCAGATCGGTGGTCACGCGCAGCGTGTCGCCAACCTTGATCCATTGCTTGAGCCCGACGAACGACGGCAGCGCCTGGATCGCCTGCCACGTGAAATCCTGCCGCAGCACGCCGTTGCGCGACGACAGCAACAGCACGTGCCCGCAGTACCCGCGAAAATCCGTCGGCGCGGCGACGTCGCCGAACAGCCGCTCCGGATGCAGCACGGCTTCGACGGCGGCCGACACGTGATTTTCGCCGCTGACCGCGCTCGTCAGCCGCGGATCGAGGCTGCCGTGCAGCCGGGCGTTCAGCTCGACGATCGTCGGGCCGTCGGCCGTATCGAACAGCTCCAGATGGGTCGGCCCGAAGCGCACGTCCAGTGCGTCGAGCACATCGGCCGCATAGTCGAGCAGCGGGGCGTAGCGCGGGTCGGTGTGGTTCAGCACCAGCATCTTGTCGAGCCGCGGCGCGTGCGTGCGGTCGCGATGCACCTCCCACAGGCTGACCACGCGATGGCGGCCCTCGAACGACACCGAGTCGACGATGTATTCCTGCCCCTCGGAATAGCTCTGGATCACGATGTCGTCGTTCGGCTGGTTGTACAGCGAACGGGTGGCCAGCACGTCGCGCGCGGCGGCCTCGACCTGCGCGAGCGTCCGGCAGATCTTCACGCCGGCCACGCCCGCGCTGCGCGCCGGCTTCACCACGAGCGGCAACGTGCCGTGGGCGCGCGCCCAGTCGAGCGCTTCGTCGACCGACGTGCTGTGAAAGTGCGCGGGCGCGCGCAGTCCGGCCTGACGAATGCGTTCGTTCATCGCGAACTTGTCGCGTCGCGCGGCGGAGGTCGCGAGCGGGTTGCGAAACGGCACGTCGAGCCGTTCGGCCAGCGTATCGGCCAGCTCGAGCGCCGCGTCGAGGCCGTGCAGTACCGCGCCGATGCGCAGGTCGCTCAGTTGCGCGAGCGTCGCGTCGATGTCGCCGCGATGCTGGACCTGCCGGATGTAGTCGGACGGCACGAACTGGTTTCGGTAGATTGCCGGCAGATCGGGGTCGCTGATCACATGCACGCAACGGATGCCGTATGCGCGAAACGCGGGGGCCAGGTAAGCGGCGGTCGACGCGCCGTCGACGATCAGGACGGTATCGATGAAGCGATGCTGCATGGATTCCTCGCTCGGATGGGGGATCGGGTGAAGGATGCGGGGCGTCGGCGTGCTCAGGCCCGCGTACCGGTATCGGCCGGGTCGCCGGGCCAGCGCACCGCCAGCACGACACAGGCCGCGACGAGCACGGCCGCCACGGCGAACGCGCGCGCCGCGCCGGTCGCGATGGCTGCGCCCTGGCCGGCGACCAGCGCGCCGAGCGTCGCGACGCCGATCGCGGCACCCACCTGGCGCGCGGTATTGAGGATCGCGGACGCAGTGGCCGAGCGGCCGGCCTCGACACTGCCGAGCATCGTCGACGTCAGCGCGGGAATCGCGATGCCGCCGCCGATCGCCATCGCCGCAAGTCCCGGCGCCAGCAACGCGTACGGCGCGTGCGCGGCGAGCGTCCGCCACAGCCACACGTAGCCGGCGAGCGATACGGCGAGGCCGACGATGACGGTCGCGCGAAATCCGTAGCGGACCGCGAGCCGCGCGCTCGCGATGTTGGCGAGCATGATGATCGTGAGCGGCGCGAGCGCGAGCCCCGATTCGGTTGCCGTGAAGCCGCGCGCGTTCTGGAAATAGAGGCTGAGCGAGAAGATCAACCCGTAGAACGCCGCATTCGTGACCGCGCCGATCGCGAGCACGCCCGGCACGCGCGCGATCCGGAAGAACGCGAGCGGCAGCATCGGCGCGCTCGCCCGCCGCTCGATCGCGACGAACAACGCACCGAGCGCGACCGACGCGATCAGCGCGCCGGCCGCATACGGGTCGCCCATCCCGTGCGCCCCGGCCTGGATGATGCCGCCTGTCAGCAGTCCGAGCACGAGCACCGCGACGATCTGGCCGGCCGGATCGAACAGCCGCGTGCGAGCGGCGGCCGAATCCTGCACGTGGCGCAGCGTGAGCCACAGCCCGAGCGCGCAGATCGGCAGGTTGATGAAGAAGATCGCGCGCCAGCCGAGCGAATCGATCAGCAGGCCGCCGAGCGTCGGCCCGGCCGCGCTGATCGCGCCGCCCGTCGCGCTCCACCACGCGACGGCTTTCACGCGTGCGGCGGCATCGCTGGCGCAGGCGTGCGTGATGAGCGCGAGCGACGTGGGCAGGATCATCGCGGCGCCGATGCCTTGCGCGATCCGCGCGGCAACCAGCGTCGCCAGCGACGGCGCGAGCGCGCAGCCGAGCGACGCGAGCAGGAACAGCGCAAGGCCGTACGCGAACAATCGGCGGCTGCCGAAGCGGTCGGCCAGTGTGCCGGACGTCAGCAGCAGCGCGGCGAACGACAGCGTATAGGCATCGACGATCCACTGCAGCCCGTGGACGCTCGATCCGAACGCGTGGCCGAGGCTCGGGATCGCGACGTTGACGACGGTCACGTCGAGCTGGACGATCGCGAAGCCGAGGCTCGCGGCGGCGACGGTCGGGAAGATGGCGCGCAGCGACGCGCGGGGCGCATCCGCGGCGGCGATCGGCGCGCGCTCGACGCGGTCGAGCGCCGGGGCACGATCGCTCATCGCGACTCCCGACGCGTATGGGGTGTGTAGGGCGTATAGGGCGTGTGGGACGGCTGGCGGTATCGATTCATCGGGCGGGTTTCCGTAAGGCGGACGAGGAAAGCCGGCTGCCCGTCGGGCGCCGGCCGCGGCGTCGAATTCGACGGAAAAATAGCATCGACCCGTTAGCGAATACAAATAATAAGCAGCGATTTTTTAACAAGTATTCGTGTTAAGGGACGGCTTGAGCGAGGTGAACCGGTTCCGGCCGGATTGCTGAACTTATATCGATAATGTTCGTTTGCAATCGAATTAATATCATTTCGCAATGCAATGCCGGTCTCCTAGTCTTGTCGAGCGCTTCGCCCCGAGGACGGCGGAGCGCGGCGGCGATGCCACGCCGCTCTTCGAACCAGATCTTTATACGAGAGACTTATGACCTATCTCGCAGATGAACGCATCGCTCTGACGGCAGCGGAATCCGCTCACATCCGCACGACGCTCGGCGCGCTGGATTACGACCCGGCCGGCGGCGCAGGCTATATCAGCGCGGTCCGCAAGCTGGCCTACAACGCGTTTCCCGACCGGATCGTCGACGCATTCGATCGGGCGAAGGCGCCGACTGCGGACGCACACGGCTCGATCGAGATCGACAACCTTCCGATCGACGACGGCGTGAACGGCAGCCCGCGATTCGAGGAAACCGGCCGCTCGTTCAAGGCCGGCGTGTTGAGCGAGAACGTGCTGGTCGCATTGAGCACGCTGGCCGGCGAGCCGTACTCGATCGCGCACGAAGGCCGCGAGCTGGTGAACAACCTGACGCCGCACAAGGCGACCGCGCGCGACTATACGGGCCTCGGCTCCGAGGTCGAACTCGATTTCCATATCGAGAACGCCGCGCAGGCGCACATGCCGGAAGGCGACACGTCGCCATTCGCGCTGCTGCTGCTCGGCGTGCGCAGCGAGGCCGGCGGCGGACCGTACACGCGGCTCGCCGATGCGCGCCGCGCGCTGCGACTGCTGTCGCCGGACGATATTACGCAACTCTACGGCGAGCACTACATCATTCGCGTGCCGTACCGGTGGCGCGGCGCGGCGCCGACGCCGCGCGACAACACCGACCTGAGTGCCGTGCTGTCGGGGCCGCTCGATGCGCCGCGCGTGACGGTCGCGTTCTATCCGGACATGGTGCTGGCGGTCAATGCGCGCGCGCAGGAAGCGCTGGCCAACCTGTATCGCGCGGTGCGCGAAGTGTCGTTCGGCGTGCAGGTGTCGCCTGGCAAGCTGGTGCTGATCAACAACCACTTCACGCTGCACTCGCGCGACCGCTTCGATCCGCAGTACGACGAGAACGATCGCGCGTTCCGCTGGGTGCAGCGCGTGTTCGTCGCGCGCAGCCTGTGGAATTTCCGCGCGTTCACGCCGCTGCAGGCGCGCGTGTTCGACCCGAAGGCGCTCTATGCGGGCGAATCGGTGCAGGCGAGGCAGCCGTCGCCCGTCGTGCAACCGGTGCCGCCGCGCGCGGCTGCGGTCGAACTCGACGCGACGCCTGCGTGAGCGGCCCGGTGTGGCGGCGACCGGCGCCGAACGTTGCCGGCTCGCTGCCCGCGCGACTCGTTTCCGGCATCGCCGAATAAAAACAGGATTCCACAAGACATGAGAAGAACCGCTTTTCCCGTTGCGCGCATCGCCCGCGTGCTGGCCGTCGCGCTGATTGCCGGGAGCGCCGTCGCCGCGCAGGCGACGTCGTTCGACCTGAGTCCCGAGCAGCCGGCCCGGCAGCGCGGCGCCGTGAACCCGGCGGTCGAGCAGGCGCTGCCGGCCGGCTTCCGGTTTGCCGAAGCGAACACGCTGACGATCGGCATCGCGCCGAATCTGCCGCCGCTCAGCACCTATGCGACCGACGCGCGCACGGTGGTCGGCTTCGATCCCGATCTCGCGCAACTGATCGCGGACAGTATCGGCCGCAAGCTGAAGATCGTGCCGCTCGCGTGGGCCGATTGGCCGCTCGCGTTGCAGTCCGGCAAGGTCGACGCGGTGATCTCGAACGTGACGGTCACCGAGCAGCGCAAGGAGAAATTCGATTTCTCGACCTACCGGAAGGACCAGCTCGGCTTCTACGTGAAGATAGGCAGCAAGCTGGCGGCGATCCGCGAGCCGAAGGATGTCGCCGGGCTGCGTGTCGTGACCGATTCGGGCACGAACCAGGAAAAGATCCTGCTCGAATGGAACCGGCAGAACGTCGCGCGCGGTCTCGCGCCGGTCGAGATCCAGTATTACGCGGATGCGGCCGAGCGCTGGGTCGCGCTGCAGTCGGGCCGCGTCGACACGATCTTCAGCGTGAACTCGATGCTCGCGTACCAGGCGTCGCTGCGTGGCGATGCGAAGCTGATCGGCACCGTCAGCGGCGGCTGGCCGCGCACCGCGGACATCGCGATCACGACCCGCAAGGGCAGCGGCCTCGCGGAGCCGCTGACGCTCGCGATCAATGCGCTGATCGCCAACGGCAGCTACCGGAAGGCGCTCGACCGATGGCGGTTGGACGCCGAGGCGATCGACCGGTCGCAGACCAATCCGCCGGGGTTGCCGCGCACCTGAATCCGGCATGCGGCGCCGCTCGGGCGATCGGCCACGGCAGGTTCGCCATCCCGTCGTCATGGCCGTTGTCGGCGCCGCCCACCGCTCGATCACGTCGAAGTCGGTATTCGGCGGGCGCCGCTTACCGGTACGTCCACAGCCGGTGCAGCACGAACGTCGTCGGCGGGATCAGCAGCGCGATCGCGACGACGCCCATCGCGCGCGACGCACCCAGCGCCTCGGCGGCGCGCGCGAGCAGCATCGTTTCGACGAAGCCGGCGAGCGTGACCGCGAGAAAGCGTAGCGCGTTGCGGGCGCGCACCGTCGACGAGAAGCTCCACAGCGTATTCGCCAGATACGAGAACGCGGTCGCGCAGAGGAACGCGACCGCATTCGCGGTCACCGGCGTCGCGTCGAGCAGCGCGAACAGCGCCGTCGCGACCAGCGTGTGGATCGCGGTCGAGCAGAGACCGGACACGCCGAAGCGCACGAGCCGCGTGCGCTCGGCCTGGAGCAGGCCGATCATGACGCTTGCACGTCAGCGTGCGCCGATGCGCGCCCTGGCCGGCTGCGTGCGCCGGCGGGGCGGCTGGCGGCGGGCGTCGCGCGCGACCGGCAGTTCGATCACCTTGCCGTGCGCCTGATAGCGGCGGCGGATCAGGTAGACGGGCCGTTGCTTCGATTCGTCGTAGATCCGTCCGACGTATTCGCCGACGACGCCGATCCCGATCAGTTCGATGCCGCCGATGAACAGCGTGACCGAGATCAGCGATGCGTAGCCAAGCACCGGATTGCCGAACAGCAGCGTGCGCAGGATGATGAACGTGCCGTACAGGAACGCGAGCGCCGCGATGCCGACGCCGATGTAGGTCCAGCTTCGCAGCGGCACGGTGCTGAAGCTGGTGATGCCTTCCAGCGCGAAATTCCACAGCTTCCAGCCGGAGAATTTCGAGTGCCCGGCGCTGCGCGGATCGCGCTGGTACTCGACGATCACGGTCTTGTAGCCGACCCACGCGAACAGCCCTTTCATGAAGCGGTGCCGCTCGGGAAGGTTGCGCAGCGCGTTCACGACCTTGCGATCCATCAACCGGAAATCGCCGACGTTCTCCGGCAGCTTCACGTCAGACAGCAGGTTGTGAACGCGGTAGTAGATCGCGGCGGCGGTGCGCTTCGCGAACGAATCGCACGCGCGATTGCTGCGCTTGGCCGCGACGACCTCCGCGCCGTCGCGCCAGTGGTCGATCAGCACCGGAATCAGGCTCGGCGGGTCCTGCAGGTCGGCGTCGAGCGGGATCACCGCATCGCCGGCGGCTTCGTCGAGGCCGGCCGTCAGCGCGGCCTCCTTGCCGAAATTGCGGGTGAGATCGATGACGCGCACGCGCCGCTCGGCGGCGCCGATCCGCACCAGGCGCTCCAGCGTGTCGTCGCGACTGCCGTCGTTCACGCAGACGATCTCGAAGCGGATCGCGTCGATCGCGCTCAACAACGGAATCACGACGTCGAAGAAACGCTCGACGGCTTCGCCTTCGTTGTAGAACGGCACGACCAGCGAGACGAGCGGCGTGTAGATGGATTCCCGCATGATGATTCCCCTTGTGATGTCGCTTTACCGGTGGGCGCCGAACATCGGGCGGCCGGTGCGGCGCATGCCGTGCGCCGAGCGGTGGTGCGGTCGGATCGGGTGCGCGAATGCGGTCTCGGTCGAGGTGTCGCGCGCATCGGGCATCGACGGCACGTCGCGTCTTTCCCGGGCGATCCGGCCGACGAGCAGCGCGAGCGACGCGAGCGTCACGAGCGGCATGAACTGGAACGACAGGTGCGGCACGATCGCGAGGCCCGCGAGCGGCATCGGCCACAGCAGCATCAGCCATTCGCGATCGAAGTGCCGCCAGCCGTGCGTCCACGCATAGCGCGCGTACCACGCGATCACGATGCCGTACCACGTCAGGTCGTAGTCGTACAGATAGGGGCTGACGAGCAGGCATGCGCACGCGAGGGTCGCGGCGCGCAGCGCGTACGAACAGGCGCCGCGCCACGCGTAGACGACGGCGATCGCGGCAGCCGCGGCCGACAGCAACTGCAGGCCGCGCGCGACGGGCGCGGGCCAGCCGGCCAGCGTCGCGAGCGCGAATGCGGTCGGCATGCGCGCGAGCTTCGCATGACCGGTGCCGACGAGCGTGTAGACGTGGGTGATCACGTGCATGAACGCGAGCCACGGGCCGATGCCGAACGCAATCGTCGCGAGCAGGGCGCCGACGGCGATCGTCGCGGCCCACGCGGCCAGTGCGCGCCATTGGCCGGCACACAGCAGCGCGAGCGGGAACAGCACCGCGAGCTGCGGCTTCATCGTCAGCAGCCCGAAGCAGATTCCGGCGCAGATGGGGCGACGGTTCAGCGCGAGCAGGCCGAGGGCGGCGAGCGTCGCGGTGAAGAGGCTCGTCTGTCCGACGATCACCGTGAGGAACGCGCCGGGGAACGCCAGTGCGCACAGCCACGCGGCATCGCGCTGCACGGTCGCGTGCATCGCCGCCGCGAACAGCGCGATCGTGACGCCGAGCCACAGTACGAGCGCCAGCGTGTACGGCAGCCAGCCGAGCGGCAGCACGAGCAGCAGCATCGTCGGCGGATAGAGCCACGGCAGCGTGCCGTCCGCGAGCGTCATCGTCGGGAGCGCGAGCTTCTGGACCGCGAACAACGTGGAGTAATGCCACGCGTCGGCGCCGTGCCCGTGCGCGGCGAGCCATGCGGCGCTCCAGACCGGCGAGAAGTCCTGCGACAGCGGCTGCAGCGCGCCGTCGTGCGACAAGTGCAAACGGACCAGGTAAATGACGACGAACAGCAGCTCCGTCAGCAGCACGGCGGCCGCGTAGAGGCGCACGCGATCGCGATTGAGCCAGTGCGGATAGCGTCGCGGGCCGGCGATCGGGAGTTCCGGATGCACGTCGGCTGCCGGGTGCGCGTGGCGGGCGAACGACGGCGTTTTCATCATGCGCTCCGGGATGCGAGCGCCGTGCGGCGCACGACGACGAACAGCACCGCGAGCAGCACGACCGGCCCGATTTGCGGCAGCTTCATCAGCCGGTTCAGCATTTCGAAGATCGGCAGCAGCCACGCCAGCACGACGATGCCCTGGTCGCCGGGTAGCCAGCCATCGTCGAGGCCGTGCGCGATCAGGCAGAAGAGCGCGATGCCGAGCCACGTCAGCTCGTAGTTCCACAGGTACGGCGTCGTCAGCAGCGTGGCGACCGCCAGCACCGCGCCGCGCAGCCGCATGTCGCGCGTGCGGCGCCAGACGTCGACGGCCGCGGCGAGCGCGACGAGCGCGACCGCCGCCTGGCCGGCCAGCGCGGCCGCCACCGGCGCGCCCGCGAGCCGCAACGCGGCGAACGGCGTCGGCGACGCGAGCCAGTACGACGCGAGCATGAAGTGCTGCGCGCGTACCGTCGACAATGCGTGACTCAACCCGTGCAGCGCGGCGGGGCCGGCCAGCGCAACGCCGGCCGCCGCGAACAGCGCCGCGCTGAGCGCCGCCGCCGCGAAGGTGCGCCACGCACGCGTCGCGATCAGCACGAACGGGAACGCGACGGCGAGTTGCGGCTTGATCGCGAGCAGCCCGATCAGCACGCCCGCCACGATCGGGCGCTTGCCGAGCAGATGCAGCGCGAGTGCGGCGAGGCCGGCGGTCAGGATGCTGTTCTGGCCGAACAGCGCGGACATGCACACCGCCGAATACGCGACGACGACGAGCGTCGCTGCGCGCGGCACGGGAAGATGCGCGCGCAGCCCCGACAAACGCGAGACGGCGAGCGCGTAGCATAAAAGACTGCCCGCGAAAAAGAGGAAGTAAGCGGGCAGGAAAGGCACGAGGGCAACCGGCGCGACGAACAGCAACATCGTCGGCGGATAGAGCCAGGGAAGCGGCCGGTTTTGCAGATACGCACCGAAGTGCGCGAACTCGGCCTGCAGAAATGACGACGTGTCGTAGGCCGCCGCGGCATGGCCTTGCAACACGAGATGCGATGCAGTCCAGAAGACGGAGAAGTCGGTGCCGGGGCGGGCGGTGGCCGTCGACGTGAAGCCGTCGGTCACGACGCCCCAGACGATCAGCAGCGCAGCGAAGAGCATCAGCATGATGCAGCTGTACGGAATGATCCGGTCGGCCGTCAGCCATTGAGCACAGCGTATTGCGCGATCGCGCGTTCCACGATTGGCTGTGTACATGATGCCCCGTCTGTCGTGTGGCCGCGTGGTCTGTCGCGGCCGTTTGATGTTGTCGTGCTCTGCGGATCGATCGCTCTGAAACGGCGTTGTCCGGTGAATTCATTGTTGAAGAAAAAATCGCTCGATGCAAACCGCGCACGGCCGGCCGACATTGAATGTGTTCAGCGATTCGGGCGAAAACGGTTATTTCTGGTATGAGAAAACGTCGCCGCCGGCATTCGTGTTTCTGGCCTGAAACATTCGACGATTTTTGCCGGCTGGCCATGCCGCCGAACCCGCGACGCACGAGCGACTCGCCGCGTTCGGGAAAATCCCGAGAAAATTTTTTGGATCCTTGTGCAGCGCGACGACGGGGTTTCATGCCGCCCGCATGCGCGCGAACCGCATATATCAAAGTTGAAACATTTCGGCAGCCGGACGTTCGGCGAGGGGGCGCGCGGATCGCCGGAACCCTTGCCGCGCCTCGATTTCGCCCGGGATGGTCCGCTCTTTGCGTAAGCGTTGGCACGGCAGTCGACGATGCGGCGACCGGGCAGGTCAGGCAACAAGCAGAGGAACCGGCCCGCGAATCGCCTGCGGAAAAGTGATCCGGAGCGCGTCGGGGAATACGCAACTTCAGATCGATCGACCGCGGGAACCGCCGTCGAACGACCAACGAGACCCGATTGCTTCCGGGCAATAAGAAATCGGCATGGCAGTACATGGGGAATAAAAATGAAAGACCACAGCACGGCGCGGATCGCAAGCCGCGTCAAAGACACATTGCAGCTTTGCCGGGAGTTCATCTCCCGTTCAACTGGATTCCATGCGTCGAACGGCCGCCGTGCCGTTCCGGTCGATCGACCTGCCCGGTTCATCCGGCCGGCCGACCCGGATGCGCGTCTCTCATGCTCCGCCTCGCCAATACCCGTTCGCACGGACAGGGGTGTGCCTCCCCGTTTCCGCGACTGAGCGTCGGGTTCCGATTTTTCGAGTAGTGCCGGTGGTGCCCACCCCCGAAGTCATGACCGACGAAGGGTATTTCATAGCAGTCCGAAAGGAGAGTGCTCATGTCAAGAATCATCGAAAAGATCGCGTGGTTCGTCCGGGATCAGGACGGCGTGACGGCCATCGAATACGGCCTGATCGCCGCGCTGATCGCGATCGGCATCGTCGTCGCATTGACGACGATCGGTACGGATCTGAAGACCGTGTTCAGCACGATCGCCGCGGATCTGGACTCGGCGGTAGCAGGCATCTGACGGGCGGTACGACGAACGGTTCGCGCGAATCGTCCAAATCGTTCGTCGGCGCCATACGGCATCAACGACATTCCTCGACGTATCGATGCACGGTCGTCCGATCAGCCGGTGCGCGAGGGTTTTGAAAGTCACCACGCAAGGAGATCACCATGTCCAAGCTCATTCAACAAGCCGGCCGTTTCATTCGCGACGAAGACGGCGTGACCGCCATCGAATACGGCCTGATCGCCGCACTGATCGCGGTCGGCATCATCCTCGCGCTGTCGACCATCGGGAAGGACCTCAAGACCGTGTTCAGCACGATCGCGGCCGACCTCGATTCGGCGGTGGCAGGCATCTGATGCACGATGCCGCGGACGGCTCGGCCGGTGCAGCGCTCGAGCCGTCCCTGGCCATCCGATCAACCGGAAACCGGAGACCATCATGCAAGCCATCGCGCGTGTCGCACGTCGCTGGATCGCCGACGAACGGGGTGTGACGTCGATCGAATATGCGTTGCTCGCATCGATGTTCGCCATCGCGGTACTGGGCAGCGTCGTCACGCTGAAGGGCTCGCTCGGCGACGCGTACGAGGCGATCGCAGCGGCCGTGACGGCTGCCGTGGCCACCGCCGTGACCACAGCGTTGTCCATGGTTTCCTGATCCACCGATTCGACCCGCGAGGTTCGCCATGCTTCCCGTTGCGCCGCCTTATCCGGTTCCGTTGTGCGTGACGCTGCTCGCGGTCGCCGCGGCCGGCACCGACATCGCGACCCGTCGCATCCCGAACCGTCTCGTGTTGCTCGGCCTGGCCGGCGCGCTGATTGCGCAGTGCCTGTTGCACGGCGCGCCGGCGGGCGTGCTCGGCTGGCTCGGGGGAGCCGCAACGGGCTTCGGCCTGCTGCTGCCGTTCTACCTGTTGCGCGGGATGGCGGCGGGCGACGTGAAGCTGATGCTCGCGATCGGCGCATGGGTCGGCGCGGAAATGACGTTTTACATCGTGCTGGCCACGTTCCTGGCCGGCGGGATCGGCGCCGTCGCCTACGCGCTGCTGCGCGGGCGGACGCGCCGGATGTGGGCGAACGTGCGCACGCTGATCGTGCGGCGTTCGCAAGCGGCGCGTGCCGAGGCCGACGGCGGCCCCGTCGAGATCGCATCGGTCGGCACGCTGCCGTACGGCGTGGCGATCGCGGCCGGCACGCTGGGCATGCTGTTCGCGTCGTGCGCATAGCGCGGCGAATCCGCAACGAGGACGCAACGATCATGAACACGAACCACACCGAGCCGAGACGCGACGCGCAGGTGGCACGCCTGCCCGATCCGCCGCCGTCGCGCGAGGTCCATACGAAGCTGGGCGCGCAGCTGCCGTCGGCGCCGCGCTCGCTCGCTGAAACGGGGCTCAGCATGGCGTTCGTCGCCGGCCTCGTGCTGAAGTCGACGCTGGTGCTCGGCCGTCCGTCGTACGGCGACCTGGTCGAGCGGCACTGCCTGCCGCTCGCGGTGCTCGACGAGGTGTTTGCATTCCTGGTGCGCGAGCATCTCGTCGAGCTGACCCATCGCGGCGCGACCGATCTCGACGTGACGTTTCGGCTGACCGATGCGGGCCGCGTGCTCGCGCTCGAGGAACGGGAGCGCAGCGGCTACAGCGGGCCCGCGCCGGTGACGCTCGACGCGTATCTCGCGAGCGTGGCCGCGCATTCGGTGCGCAAGCTGCACATCGGCCAGAGCGACGTGTGGGCGGCGTTCGAAGGCGTCGTGATCGACACGGCGGTGCTCGATGCGGCCGCCGCCGCGCTGAACGCGGGCCGGCCGCTGCTGATCTACGGCCCGGCCGGCAGCGGCAAGACCTTTCTCGCCGAGCGGCTCGGCGCGTTGATGCACGGCCGCGTGCCGGTGCCGCACGCGATCTGTGCGGCCGGCGAAGTGATCCAGGTCTACGACCCGCTCGTGCATGTCGACGCGGAAACCGCGAGCGGCGGCCAGTCGGTCGATCGCCGCTGGCGCCTGTGCCGGCGGCCGGTCGTGATGTCCGGCGGCGAGCTGACGCTCGACGAGCTCGATCTGCGTCGCGACGAAGCGGCCGGCTTCTACCAGGCACCGCCGCACATGAAGGCGAACATGGGCATGTACGTCGTCGACGATCTCGGCCGCCAGCGTGTCGAGCCGCGCGACCTGCTCAATCGCTGGCTGCGTCCGCTCGATCGCGGCGACGATTTCATGACGCTCGAATCCGGCAACCGCTTCGTGCTGCCGTTCGACGTATGGCCGGTGTTTTCGAGCAACCTCGCGCCGGAGCAGTTCTGCGACGACGCATTCATGCGCCGCCTCGGCTCGAAGCTGCACGTCGGCGCGATGTCGATCGACGACTACCGCGCGGTGTACGACGCGGCTTGCGCATCGCTCGGGCTCGTGTCGGCGAGCGATGCGTTCGACTTCCTGCTGCATCGGCTGCACCTGCCGACCGGCAAGGCGTTTCTCGCGTGCTTCCCGGCGGACCTGCTGCGCCTCGTGGCCGCCGGCGCGCGTTATCGCGGCGATCCGCCCGAGGTGACGCACGACGCGCTGTACGACGCGTGGGCGAGTTACTTCGGTGCGGCGCCCGAGCGGGACGGCAGCCATCCGCCGCCCGTCGAGCGCGCAGGCCGTACGTTCGTCACCGGTTGAGCGGTTTCTTTCACGATTCGTCGAGGAGCATTGCCATGAAAAACAGTCGAGCGCTCATGATGCTGGTCGTCGCGATGATCGCGGGTCTTGCCGCGGTCGTGTTCGCGTCCCACTGGCTGGTACAGACGTCCACGAGCTCGGTCACGTCCGTTGCGGTCGCCAGCACCGACCTGAACCTGGGCGAGCCGCTCGGGCCGAACCAGATCCACATGGTGAGCTGGCCGTCGGGCAGCGTGCCGACCGGCGCGTTCACCGATACGAAGGCGCTCGAAGGGCGCGTCGTGCGCACCAGCCTCGCACGCGGCGAGCCGGTGATCGAATCGAAGCTCGCACCGGTCGGCACGAAGGGCGGGCTGTCCGCGGTGATCGCCGATGGCAGCCGCGCGATCACGGTGCGCGTGAACGACGTGGTCGGCGTCGCCGGCTTCGCGCTGCCGGGCAACTACGTCGACGTGATCGTCAACACGCAGGAACAGCAGGGCAAGACCGACGGGCAGAGCATCTCCAAGATCGTGCTCGAGCACATCCTCGTGCTCGCCGTCGCGCAGCAGGTGAGCCGCGACGACACGGCGCCGAAGGTGGTCAACGCGGTGACGCTGGAAGTCACGCCCGAGCAGGCCGAACGGCTCGACGTCGCACGCAGCGTCGGCACGCTGTCGCTCGTGCTGCGCAATCAGGTCGACCAGAAGACGCTGAACACGGACGGCGCGACCAAGCTGACGCTGCTCGGCAAGGCGCCCGCACCCGAAGCGCAGCCCGCGCCCGTCCGCGCGCGGCCGGTTCGCGTGCACGTCGCGTCGCATGCGGCGCCGGAAGCGCGGCGCGATTGCGTCGGCGTGCTGACCGGCGTGAAGGGCAGCGTCGAGTGTTTCTGAAGCAGATCGAATCAGCCACACCAACAAACCGGCCACCGGCAACGCGCGGCGGCCCTGGAAGTCGATAACCGGCACGGCGCCGGTCTCTCGGGGGATCAGACGAAATGAAGATCAAACCGCAACGCACAGGTACCGGCCCGCTACGCACACGCGTCGCACGGGGCACGACGATGGCCGCGATCCTTTGTTCGGGATGGCTGACCGTGTATGGCGCACTCGCGCAGGAAGGCGTCGAATCGGCGGTGCTGACGAAGGGCGGCGCCAGCGCGCCGGCCGCGGCCGGCAAGGGGCCGATGCAGATGACGATCAGCATGGCGCCGATGCCGGCCGCCGCGCCAGCCGCGTCGGCAGGGCCGCTGCGCGGGCCGAACTGCGTCGGCGCGGTGCGCGAATCGACCAGCGTCGCCGTGCCGCTCGGCAAGTCGCTGCTGGTGCCGATGCCCGAGCCGGTCCGCAACCGGACGATCGGCAATCCGGCCGTCGCGCAGGCGACGATGGTGTCGCCGCAGACGCTGTACATCCTCGGGCTCGCGGTCGGCACGACCAACATGATCGTGCAGGGCAGGAGCGGCGCATGTCGCGTGATCGACGTCGCGGTCGGCGCGGACGCCGGCGGCCTGCAGGCGTCGCTGCTGCAACTGATGCCGAACGAGCGAGACATCCACGTGTCGACCGCGGCCGGCACGATCGTGCTGGCCGGCACGGTGTCGAGCTCGCAGGCCGCGCAGCAGGCCGTGCAGATCGCCCATGCGTACGGCGACAGCGCGGGCGATGCCGCGGGTGGCGGCAAGCAGGGCGGCGGCGTGCTCAACATGCTGAACGTCACGTCGCCGCAGCAGGTGATGCTGGAGGTGAAGGTGGCCGAGGTGTCGAAGACGCTGATCAACCAGATGGGCAGCGCGTTCAACATCCAGGGCGGGTTCGGTTCGTGGAGCGGCGCGCTGGTCAGCAACCTGCTCGCGGGCGTCGCGAGCGGCGCCGTGTTCAACAAGGCGAACAACAGGCCGTTCAGCATCGCGGCCGACGCGCAGAATACCGACAACCTCGTCAAGATCCTCGCGGAGCCGAACCTCGTGACGATCAGCGGCCAGGAAGCGACGTTCCTCGCGGGCGGCAAGATCTTCATCCCGATCCCGCAGAGCAGCGGCAACGGCACGTCGTCGATCACGCTGCAGGAAGAGGAATTCGGCGTCGCGCTGAAGTTCACGCCGACGGTGCTGGCCAACGGCCGGATCAGCCTGAAGGTCGCGCCGGAAGTGTCGGAGCTGTCGCAGACGGGCGTCACGCTGAGCGCGACCAACATCGGCGGCACGTCGATCCTGCCGCTGATCACGACGCGGCGCGCGTCGACGACGGTGCAGATGAGCGACGGCGAATCGTTCGCGATCGGCGGGCTGATCAAGGACAACGCGACCGGCGCGCTGAAGGCGATCCCGGGCGTCGGCGAAGTGCCGGTGCTCGGCGCGCTGTTCCGCAGCACGTCGTTCCAGCAGGATCGCACCGAGCTGATCTTCCTGATCACGCCGCACCTGGTGAAGCCGCTGCAGACGGCGGATGTCGCGCTGCCGACCGACAGCTTCTCGAAGCCGAACGAAGCCGACGTGTATGCGACCGGCAACATGGAAGGCCGCGGCGGCGTGCGCAAGGCAGGCGCGCAGCCGAAGCAACCCGCGAACGGCGCGGCCGCCGCCCCGCAGACGCCGGCCCAGGCGCCCGCGCCCACTCCGGCACCGCAATCGGAAGCGCCGGTCGCACCGGCCGCGCTGCCCGCGCCGCGCGTGCCGCAAGACGCCGACGTGCAGCCGCCGGTACCGGCCGAGCCGCCGAAGGCGCCGGCGCCGGTCGCGGCCGCCGCCCCGCAGTCCGACCCGGCCACCGCGGCGCGTGTCGCGCGCATCGAAGCCGCCGCCGCGCGCCTCGCGGCCGCCGGCCCCGAGCCGTCGGCTCAGCCGGCGGCGCGACCGAAACGTCGGATCGCGGCGGCGCCCAACGCGCAGATTGCGCGTGCGGCCACGGAACCCCAGTCCACCGATCGTTGAAGCCATCCAAGGGGAAGCTCATGAAATCCGCCTACCTCGTATTCGCGCGCCGTGCGGCGCTTGCCGTCCCGCTCGCGTTCGCGCTTGCCGGCTGCATGTCGTCGACCCCGGTGTGGGACAGCCGCTTCGGCGACTCGGTCCGCACCGTGATGCAGGCCCAGATCATCGATCCGCATGCCGGCGAACATCCGGCATCGGCGTCGGGGGTCGACGGCCGCGCCGCCGCGGCCGCGCTCGACAACTACGACAAGTCGTTCAAGCAGACCGTGCCGCCCGCCAATGCGTTCGTGATCGGCATCGGCAAGGCCACCCAGTAACGACGGCACGCTCAGGGAGAACGCCATGAACAGCGCAGCCCGCCATCCGAAAGTCACGCGTCGCAGCCTGCACCGCCAGCGCGGTGCCGTCGCGATCATCGTCGGCCTTTCGCTGGCGGTGATGATCGGATTCGTCGGGCTCGCGCTGGATCTCGGCAAGCTGTACGTCACGCGCAGCGAACTGCAGAACAGCGCCGATGCGTGCGCGCTGTCGGCTGCGCGCGACCTGACTTCGGCGATCAGCCTGTCGGTGGCCGAAGCCGACGGCATCGCAGCCGGCCACCTGAATTTCGTGTTTTTCCAGAAGAAGCCGGTGCAGATGTCGACGAACGCGAACGTCACGTTCAGCGATACGCTGAGCAACCCGTTCCTGGCCAAGAATGCGGTCACGACGCCGTCGAACATCAAGTATGTGAAGTGCACCGCGACGCTGAGCAACATCGCGCACTGGTTCATCGAAGTGCTGAACGTGTTGCCGGGCACGAAGCTCGCGAATGCGGCGGAAGTGTCGGCGAGCGCGATCGCGACCGTCGGCGGCGGGCAGACGACCTGTGCGATTCCCGTGTTCGTCTGCCGTGGCCCGTCCGATCCGGCCTACAAGGTCGGCGACTGGATCTCGTCGCCGTCCGGGTCGTCGTCGACCTACGGGCCCGGCAATTTCGGCTGGGCGGCGCTCGACGGTTCGACGAACGAGACGACGCTCGCGAGCGAGCTGTCGGGCAATACCTGCAACATCACAAGCCCGCCGGACCTGAGCACCACCGGCCTGAAGTCGGCGGCGCAGCGTGCGTGGAATACGCGCTTCGGCATCTATACGAACGGCGCGAACGGCTCGAGCGGCCAGCCCGACTTCACCGGCTACGCGTATGTCGGGCCGAACTATGGGCCGCCCGGAACGGCAGGCATCAAGGGTGACGCGTACACGCAGTTCGTGGCCGACCGCGCGAGCTTCAAGCCTTACCAGGGCGACGGTGCACCGCCGTCGGGCAGCGGCATCGCGACCAACGGCACGGCGACGGCGAGCAACTACACGACGTACGGCAGCGACCGGCGCCTCGCGCTCGCACCGGAAGGCGACTGTTCGACGCTGAAGGGCAGCAGCGGCAAGGTCCACGTCACGCAATGGGATTGCGTGCTGATGCTCGATCCGCTCCCGTTCAGCGCCGGCAGCGGCCCGGTCGTCGCGCACCTCGAATACCTCGGCTCGTCGGTTTCCGGCAACAACCCGTGCGCGACGCACGGCTTGCCGGGCAGCGGCAGCGCGTCGGGCACCCAGGTGCCGATGCTCGTTCAATAGCGGAGAGACGATCATGAAGAAGCTGCCGATTCGTCGTTCGCGCACCCGCGGCGCCGTCGCCGTCGAGTTCGCGCTCGTGCTGATGCCGATGATCCTGCTGGCGACCGGCGTGGCCGAGTTCGGCCGGGCGATCTACCAGTACGAGACGCTGACCAAGGCGACCCGCGACGCGGCGCGCTACCTGTCGGTCTGGTTGCCGACAGACAGCGCGTATCCGGTGTCGCAGGCGCAGTGCCTGGTCGTGTACGGCAGCACGACGTGCGGCTCGTCGGGCACCGAGCTGGTGCCGGGACTCACGACGTCGATGGTCACGATCTGCGACGCCCAGCGCACGACCGGCTGCAGCGACGGGTCCGACCCGTCGCAGTTCGCGAACCTGCCGACCTACGACGCGGACAACAACAATTCGTCGAGCGGCGCGGCGGCGGGCGCGATCAACGTCGTCGAAGTGAAGATCAGCGGCTACAAGTATCAGCCGATTCCCGCGTATCCGGCGCTGCCGTCGATCACCTTCGGCAACATCGTCACCGTGATGAGGCAAGTGTCATGAACGCGCGCCGGTTTCCGCGGTCACGCCGGCGCGCGCAGCGCGGCGCGGCGATCGTCGAATTCGCCCTCATCGCGATGGTGCTGATCATGCTGCTGATCGGCATCTTCGAATTCGGCCGCGTGCTGTTCTACTGGAACACCGCGAGCGAAGCCGTGCGCCTCGGCGCACGCACGGCGGTGGTCTGCGACGTGAACGCCGCGGGCATCGTGAAGCGCGTGCGATCGCTGCTGCCGCTGCTGTCGGACGCGAACGTGTCGGTCAACTACACGCCTTCGAGTTGCGACATCAACACGTGCTCGTTCGTCACGGTGAGCGTCACGAACGTCACCGTCAAGACCATGATTCCGTTCGTGAACGTCACGGTCAGGATGCCGCCGTTCACGACGACGCTGCCGCGCGAAAGCCTGAGCTCCGCGACGGGCGGCTCCGCCTGCAACTGATCGAACACACGAGGCACACGACATGATCAATATCCTCGTAGCTTCCGACGATACCGTGCGGCTTTCGCAGCTCGCGCGTCTCGTGGCCGACAGCGGACGCTATCGCACGACGCGCGCCACCGGCCGCCCGTCGCAGATCGAACATCGCACCGACGGGCTCGACGCGTTCGACGTTCTGCTGATCGACGGCACGTCGCTCGATCCGTTCGAGCTGTCGGCGATCGAGCGCATCTGCCGCGCGCACGCGAGCCTGACCTGCATCCTCGTGACGGCCGACGCATCGCCGCACGTGCTGCTCGACGCGATGCGCGCCGGCGCGCGCGACGTGCTGCAGTGGCCGCTCGATTTGCAGGCGCTCGGCAACGCGCTCGAACGGGCGGCCGCGCAAAGCACGCGGCGCGATACCGACGACACGCGGATCGTGTCGTTCATGTCGTGCAAGGGTGGGGCCGGTACGAGCTTCGCGGCCGGCAACGTCGCGTTCGAGATCGCCGAGGGCTTCAAGCGCCGCGTGCTGCTGATCGACGTGAACCAGCAGTTCGCCGACGCGGCATTCCTCGTCAGCGACGAAACCCCGCCATCGACGCTGCCGCAGCTGTGCGCGCAGATCGAGCGGCTCGACAGCGCGTTTCTCGACGCGAGCGTCGCGCACGTGACGGAGAATTTCCACGTGCTGGCCGGCGCCGGCGACCCGTTCAAGGCCGCCGAGGTGCGCGAGGACGCGCTCGAATGGATACTCGGCGTCGCCGCGCCGCGCTACGACTTCGTGATCTTCGACGTCGGCGTCGGCATCAACCCGCTGTCGATGGTCGCGCTCGATCGCAGCGACCAGATCCAGATCGTGCTGCAGCCTGCGATGCCGCACGTGCGCGCCGGCCGCCGGCTGCTGGAGATGCTCGTGTCGCTCGGCTATTCGACCGACCGGTTGCGGCTGATCGTGAACCGCGCGACGCGCGCGAGCGAGCGGACCCGCACCGCGCTCGAGGAAGTGCTCGGCCTGCAGGCGGCCTGCACGATTCCCGACGACGCCGACACCGTGCTCGAAGCGATCAACCAGGGCCATCCGGTGTCGCGGCTCGCGCGCGGCTCGGCGATCACGCGTGCATTGCAGGGGTGCGCGAAGCAACTCGTCGACGGAGAAGTGCGCGCGGGACGCAGCGCGACGCACACCGAACCGTTGATGTCCCGGTTGTTCGGCCGCAAGGCCACGCCGAAGCTCAAGTCGATGTAATTCTTTCGGGGAACCGCCATGTCATTGCGCGAACAGATGTCCTTGCACCGGGCCCAGCCGATGGCGGCGGGCAGCGAACCGGCCGGCCCGGCCCATTCGTCGGTGCGCGACGCATACCAGAAGCTGCGCCGCCAAATTCACCTGGCCGTGCTCGAGCGCGTGGAGCTCGAGCGCCTGTCGCGGCTGCATCAGGACCAGGTCCGCATGGAAATCGGCGCGCTGATCGCGCGCATCCTCGACGAGGAACGGCTGCCCGCGAACGACATCGAGCGGCGGCAGCTCGCGATCGACGTGTACGACGAGATGTTCGGCTTCGGCCCGCTCGAAGCGCTGCTGCGCGACCCCGGCATTTCCGACATCCTCGTGAACACCTGCCGGCAGGTCTACGTCGAGCGCTGCGGGCAGCTCGAACTGACCGACGTGACGTTCTACGACGACGCGCACCTGATGAAGGTGATCGAGAAGATCGTGTCGCGCGTCGGCCGCCGTATCGACGAATCGAGCCCGATGGTCGACGCGCGGCTGCCGGACGGTTCGCGCGTGAACGCGATCATCCCGCCGTCCGCGATCGACGGGCCGCTGATGTCGATCCGGCGCTTCGCGGTCAACCCGCTGAAGATGGACGACCTGGTGCGCTTCCACAGCCTGACGCCGCCGATGGCCGAACTGCTCGACGCGCTGGCGCGTGCGAAGGTGAACGTGCTGGTGTCGGGCGGCACCGGCAGCGGCAAGACGACGCTGCTCAACATCCTGTCCGGCTTCATTCCGCGCAACGAGCGGATCGTGACGATCGAGGACGCCGCCGAGCTGCAACTGCAGCAGCCGCACGTGCTGCGGCTCGAAACACGGCCGCCGAACATCGAAGGCAAGGGCGAGATCACGCAGCGCACGCTGGTGCGCAATGCGCTGCGGATGCGCCCGGACCGGATCATCCTCGGCGAAGTGCGCGGCGCCGAAGCGCTCGACATGCTCAACGCGATGAACACCGGCCACGAAGGCTCGCTCGCGACGATCCACGCGAACACGCCGCGCGATGCGCTGACGCGGCTCGAGAACATGGTCAGCGTATCCGGCCTGACGCTGCCGCCGAAGACGATGCGCCAGCAGATCGCGTCGGCGATCTCGGTGGTCGTGCAGGCGGCGCGGCTCACGGACGGCAAGCGCAAGATCGTCAGCATCCAGGAACTGACCGGGATGGAAGGCGACATCATCAACATGCAGGAGATCTTCACGTTCAAGCGCACGGGCGTGGACCGCGACGGGGCGGTGCGCGGCCACTTCTGCGCGACCGGCGTGCGGCCGAAGTTCGTCGAGCGGCTGCTGGCGTTCGGCATCGACCTGCCGGATTCGCTGTACGACCCGTCCGTGCGTTACGAGACGGACTGACGCCAGGGCGCCGTGTGCTGCCGGGGAGGCCTCATGAATGCGATCTTTTACGGTTTCGTGATTCTCACCTTCGTCGCGGTCGTGCTGTCGATCGAAGGCATCTATCAATGGTGGAACGCGCGGCACGGCGCCGCCGCCCGCCGGATCGAATCGCGCATCCGCGCGATGTCGGCCGGCGGCAACGTCCAGCAGGAGCGGCTGTCGATCCTGAAGAAGCGGATGCTCGACGAGTCGAAACCGTTCGACCGGCTGCTGCTGCGCCTGCCGCGCGTGCACGCGCTCGATCTCGTGATCCAGCAGTCGGGCCTCGACTGGACGCTGCCGAAGCTGATCGCGCTCGGCGCAACGTTCGCGGCGCTCACGTGGTTCGCGGCGAGCTTCGCAAGGTTGCCGCAACTCGCCGCAGTGCCGATCGCGCTGTTCGCCGGGTGGGTGCCGATGATGTACGTGCTGCGCTGTCGCGCCCGTCGGATGCGCAAGCTCGAGCGGCAGTTGCCGGACATCTGCGACATGATCGCGCGCGCGCTGCGTTCCGGTCATTCCTTCACGAGCACGCTCGGGATGGTCGGCGACGAGTTTTCCGAGCCGATGGGCGGCGAATTCCGCGTCACGTTCGACGAGGTCAACTACGGCGTGTCGCTGCACGACGCGCTGATGAATCTCGCGACGCGCGTACCGGTGCAGGACCTGCGCTACTTCGTGATCGCGGTGCTGATCCAGCGCGAGACGGGCGGCAACCTGGCCGAGCTGCTGGACAGCATCGCCGGGCTGATCCGCGAGCGCTTCAAGCTGTTCGACAAGGTGCGCGTGCTGTCGGCGGAAGGGCGGCTGTCGGCGTGGATTCTCGGGCTCTTGCCGTTCGGCACCGCGGCGGTGATGGCACTGCTGAACCGCGAGTTCCTGTCGGTGCTCTGGGAGGATCCGGCCGGGATCCGGATGGTCGGCACGATGCTGGTGTCGATGCTGTTCGGCCTGTTCTGGATCCGCCGAATCGTGCGCATTCGCGTCTGACGCGCGAGCCGAATAACGAACCGTTGCGAGGCTGTCATGCAAAACCTGAGCGTGGTCCAGGCCGTGATGCTGGGCGGCTTGTTCATCTTCGTGGCCGGCGGCGTGCTCGTCGCGATGCTGCTGTTCGCGCCGCGCGGCATCCAGCGCCGGATCCAGCAGGCCGGCGGGGCCGGGGCGGGCGCCGTCGCCGGCCCGGGCGACGGCGACGACATGGCGTCGCGCTGGGTCGCGAAGCTGGTCGAGCTGTCCACCCCGATCTCGAAACTGTCGGTGCCGAAGGAGGGCTGGGAGAATTCGCCGCTGCGCATCCGGCTGATGAACGCCGGCTGGCGCAACCAGAGCGCGGCCGCGCTGTATTTCACCGCGAAGACGATGCTCGCGCTCGGCCTGCCGTGCGCGGCGCTGCTGGTGCTGATCACGACGCCGCTCGGCGACGAGCGTGCGCTGCTGTCGGTGATCCTCGTGGCGCTCGCCGGCATCGGCTACTACATCCCGAACGTCGTGCTGTCGCAACGGGTCAAGGTGCGTCAGCAGAAGATCTTCGAGGATTTCCCGGACGCGCTCGACCTGCTGACGGTGTGCGTCGAGGCGGGGCTCGGGCTCGACGCGGCGCTGATGAAGGTGAGCGGGGAGCTGCGGTTTCGCAGCGAGGCGGTCGCGAGCGAGCTCGACCTGCTGCTGCTCGAGATGCGCTCCGGCTTCACGAAGGAGACGGCGCTGCGCAATCTCGCGCTGCGCACCGGCGTGGAGGATATCGAATCGTTCTGCGCGATGCTGATCCAGGCCGATCGGTTCGGCACGAGCATCGGCGAATCGCTGCGCGTGCTGTCGGACATGCTGCGCACGCGGCGCCGGATGCGCGCGGAGGAACGCGCGGCGAAGATCGCGCTGAAGCTGCTGTTCCCGCTGATCTTCTGCATTTTCCCCGCGCTGATGGTGGTGCTGCTCGGCCCGGCGATGATTCACGTCTATCGCGTGCTGCTGCCGACGTTCGTCGGCATCGCGCAGTGAGCGGCGGGGCGCGACGGCTTCACCTGCATCGATCGCGATCGTGCGTGCCGGCCCCGGGCGATCCGGCGGCCGGCACGGCAACAGGCTTCATGGAGGCTTCCTCCCCGGGCGGTGCCGCGAGACAGGTCGACCATAGCGGCGTCGATGCATCCCGGACCCATGGTCGGCCATGGAACAAGCCGTAGTCCACCGCCTTCGCGGCTGCCCCCTACTGCTAACCGGTTGAAGCGGCGGCGCCCCGTATCGGGGCGGCCGGCGCACGGTGCATCACTGAAAACGACTGCCGGGATCGACCGCGCGCCGGATCGTCTACGTCACACCGTGCCTTTCTTCAGATCCTCGATGCACGGAATCCCGGCGCGCCGTTTCGGCCGCAGGAATTTCGGCACGGCGGGTGCCTGGCCGACGCCTGCATGGCTTTGGTCGGCCTTGGGCTTCAACGCGGCCCGCTTGGCCTTGTGCGGCATCCGGCAGCCGCCGGCCGGCAGGTCGCCGTACGGATCCTCTTCGACGGCCGCAGCAGGGGCCTCCGGCATCGCGGGGGCGGCCGATGCGACCAGCATCGGCGCGAACGGCAACGCACGCATCCGTTCGCCGGTCAGCACGAACGCACCGTTGGCCACCGCCGGCGCGATCGGCGGCACGCCGGCGTCGCTCAACCCGGTCGGCTGGGCGTCCGACGGCACGAAGAAGACGTCCACCGGCGGCGCTTCCTGCATGCGCACGGGCGGATAGTCGGCGAAACCGGCGTTGCGTACCGCGCCATGGTCGACGTCGATCGCGAAGCCCGGCTTCGTCGTCGAGAGGCCGAACAGCGCGCCGCCCTGGATCTGCGCTTCCGCACCGGTCGGGTTGACGATGCGGCCCGCATACACGCCTGCCGTCACGCGATGCACGCGCGGCTGCTGCGCCTGGATCGACACCTCCGTCACGTACGCGACGACCGAGCCGGCGGTTTCGTGCATCGCGACGCCCCATGCGTGCCCGGCCGGCAGCGTGCGCGTGCCGTAGCCGGACTTGTCGACGGCCAGCGCGAGCGCCTGGCGATGCGGCGCGTGCTCGGGGCCGGTCAGCCGCGCCATCCGGTACGCGACCGGGTCCTGGCGCGCCGAGTGCGCGAGCTCGTCGACCAGCGTTTCCATCACGAACGCCGTATGCGTATGGCCGCCCGAACGCCACGACTGGACCGGCACGTCGGCGTCGGTCTGATGGACCGACACCTGCATCGGGAAGCCGTACGGGCTGTTCGCGACGCCGTCGGTCAGGCTGGGATCGGTGCCGCGCCTGAGCATCGCCGTGCGCTCGAGCGGCGAGCCCTTCAGCACCGACTGGCCGACGACGACGTGCTGCCAGTCGCGCACGGCGCCGCTGCCGTCGACGCCGATGTCGACGCGATGCAGCACCATCGGGCGG
Organism: Burkholderia sp. MSMB1072; assembly: GCF_001524725.1. NCBI lineage: Bacteria > Pseudomonadati > Pseudomonadota > Betaproteobacteria > Burkholderiales > Burkholderiaceae > Burkholderia > Burkholderia sp. MSMB1072. The sequence continues at coordinate 16,462 of NZ_LOYC01000044.1, read as the reverse complement.
TAATAGCCGCCGCGCAGATCGTCCTCGCGCGACCAGATCGTCTTGACCGGGCCGAGATGGCCGGCGGCGAGGTACGCGGACGACACGCGGGCGGCTTCGACCACGTAGTCCGACGTGGGCGTCGAGCGGCGGCCGTAGTCGCCGCCCGTCGTCAGCGTGAATATCTGGACTTTCTCCGGCGCGACGCCGAGCGCTTTCGCAACGGCCGCGCGGTCGGCGGTCTGCAGCGACGAGCCGCCCCAGATCTTGATCCCGCACGCGCAGCTCGCCGGCCCGACGTCGACCGTGCAGCTGAGCGGCTCCATCGCCGCGTGCGCGAGATACGGAAATTCGTAGTCCTTCTGGATCCGCGTCGCCGCCGGCGGCGCGCTGCCGGCGTCGGCCGTGCGCACCACGGTCCCCGGCGTGCCGGCGAGCTGCTTGTACGCCTGCATCTGTTCGGCGGACGTGACGGTCGAGCCGGCATCCTTCCACGTGATCTTCAGCGCATCGCGGCCGAGCTTGGCCGGCCAGTAGCCGTTCGCGATCACGGCCACGCCGGTGCCGCCGCGATCGGTCGGGATCTCGACGACCTCGATCACGCCCTTGACGGCCCGGGCCGCCGCCGCGTCGTAGCTCGCGACCTTGCCGCCGAAGCGCGGCGGGCGCGCGACCACGGCCACCATCGTGTCCGGCAGGCTCCAGTCCATTCCATACTTGAGCGTGCCGTCGAGCATCGCGCGCGCGTCGACGCGCGGTGTCGGCTTGCCGATCAGGCGGAACTGATCCGGCGACTTCAACGGCACCCGCTGCGGGACCGGCATCGCCATCGCGGCCGGTGCGAGCTCGCCATAGGTCGCGCGGTAATTGCCCGACGTCACGACGCCATTCGCGGTCCGGCATGTGGAGGGATCGACGTTCCAGCGCTGCGCGGCCGCGGCGACGAGCATCGCGCGGGCAGACGCGCCGAGTTCGCGGTATTGCGCGAACGAGTGATTGACCGACGTCGAGCCGGCCGTCATCTGGATGCCCGTCACCGGATCCTTGTACGGCTCGCCGGCCGGCGCGAGCACGGTGCGCACGTTGCGCCAGTCGGCGTCGAGCTCGTCGGCCAGCGCCATCGGCAGCGCGGTGCTGACGCCCTGGCCGGATTCCGTCCGGTTGACGGCGACGGTCACGGTGTTGTCCGGCGCGATGATCAGGAATGCTTGCGGAGGCGAAGCCGGCGCGGTCTTGCCCGCTTGCGCCGCGGCGCGCGTCGGCGCGATGCCGAGCGCGAGGCAGCCGCTCGCCGCCATCGTCAGCTTCAGGAAGCCGCGCCGGCCGAGCATCGGAGCATCGGCTCCGGTGGCGGGCGGCGCGTCGCGGCGGGAGGCGTCGGCGCTTGCCGGGCGCCCGAAAGTGCGGATACGCATGGTCACAGTCTCCGGGCAGGCTCAGGCAAGCGCGTGAGCCGCATCGTGAATCGCGGCGCGGATGCGCTGGTAGGTCGCGCAACGGCACAGGTTGCCGGCCATCGCGCGATCGATGTCGGCATCGGTCGGCGCCTTGCTGCTGCGCAGCAGGCCGGCCGCACTCATCATCTGGCCGCTCTGGCAGTAGCCGCATTGCGCGACGTCGTGCCGGATCCATGCGTCGAGGACGGCCTTGCCGACCGCATCGTCGGCGAGATGTTCGGACGTCGTGATGCGCGCGCTGCCGACCGCCGACAGCGCCAGCGTGCAGCTTCGGGCCGGCCGGCCGTCGACGTGAACGGTGCAGGCGCCGCAGTCGCCGGTGCCGCATCCGAACTTGGTGCCGGTCAGCCCGAGGTTGTCGCGCAGCACCCAGAGCACCGGTGTCGACGGATCGGCGTCGATCTCGGCCGGCCGGTTGTTGATGTTCAACGTCACCATCGTGAAGTTCTCCCTTGGACACCTCGTTGTCGTCCGCGAAACAGGAAAGCAATGCGGCGGATCTGAACCAATTAAAGCAGATTTGCTAAAAAGTCTGCACCGGGGAATTCCAGTTTTTTGCCTTTCTTAATGATTTCCCTGGTTTATTTAAAGAGAATCGTTTTCATCTCGCGCGCCGATGAATTAATGCAAATGAAAGAATATTGAGTTTTGCCAAAAAAATACCCGTTTGATGGAAAACGTTTGCTGCTCGGGCCTATATTTGACTCGCGATCACGCCGGGAGACAGGCGGATCGGGCGGCAGGCACTGACGAACCGGTATGCGGGGCAACAGGCGCGCGGTTATCCGACGGGAGCGGGCAGCGTTTGATTGTGGGGCGGGAAGCCCCGTACGGGCAGGAGTTCGGCATGGATGCGTTGTTGGCCTGTATGGACGGACGTTCGATGAGCTGTGCTCGTCGAAGCAACATTTCCAGGGTCGTGAAAACAACTGTTATTAATTAGCGGAAAATTTACCGGGTGACGAAGGGGGTTAAAAGTAAAATATGCCGATTCAATAATTCTCGTCGATTCGTTCTTGTTTGTTTTTAATCCATTCAACCAATTCGGATTGGTGAAGGGGCGGTGTTTTTCCAAAAAACATCGAATAACGCATTCCGGTATTTATCCCCGGCATTTTGAATGCGCCGAATGAATGCCCGGTGTCGTCGATTCTCTTATGGGAAGGTGTGATTATGCGTATGCGCATGGGCTCGAACAAAAAGCGCGCGGAAGCACGTCCGAAACTCCTCGTCCCGACCGGCATGCTGGTCGCGCTGGTCGGCGCCGGGATCGTCCCCGCCGACGCCCTGGCTGCCTGCACCGGAACGACGACCGTCAGTTGTACCGGAGCCAGCACGTCCTATTCGAACGGCACGAACAATCTGAACCTGACCGTCCAGTCCGGCGCGACCATTTCCGTGGTGCCGTTGTTCGGCGGCACCGCGCTGTCGCTGACGGGCAGCGGCGTCACGCTGACCAACAACGGCAGGATCGACCCCGCGTTGTCCGGGCTGAGCGTCGTGTCGAACGGCACGGTGGTCGGCAATAGCGGGTCGGCGAGCACCGTCAACGTCACGAACACCAGCACGGGCGTGATGATGGGATCGACGAGCTCGCTGGTCAACGGGCCGGCTTTGACGGTCAACAACGGCATCGGCGGCACGACGAACATCACGAACGCCGGCATGATCGGTACGACCGGCCTGCTCGGCTTCGGCGCGGGGCCGACCGCGCAGGTCGTGACCACGTCGGGCGGCGCGCAGACCAACTTCACCAACGCGAGCGGCGGCACGATCAACGGGTCGGTGGCGCTCGCGCCCAGCGGCACGCCGGGCGCAGGGAACACGTTCACGAACGCCGGCACCGTCACGGGCAACGTGTCGCTGGGTGCGGCCCTCGGCACGTCGAACACGTTCAACGCGCTGACCGGATCGTCGGTCGGGCTCGGCGTCGACGCCGGGCTGGGCGGCAACAACACGCTCAACCTGCAGCTGAACACGGCCGCCGGCGGCGCGACGAACGGCGCCATCGCGGTCGATACGTACGGCAATTTCAACAACCTCGCCGTGCAGGGCGGCACGTGGGACATCACCGGCGCATCGACCGCGACGAACGCGTCGCTGACCGGCGGCACCGCGATCGTCCACGGCGCCGGCGCGCTGGGCACAGGCACGATCATCGGCGGTGGCGGCACGCTCGAGGCCGGCGCGGCCGGCGTGAACCTGCTCAACAACGTGACGCTGACGGGCGGCCTGACGGTGGACGGCGCGAACGGGCTCGGGTTGTCGGGTGCGATCGGCGGCGCCGGTGCGCTGAACGTGAGCGGCACCGGCACGCTGGCGCTGAACGGCGCCAATTCATTCACGGGCGGAACGAATCTGACGGGCGGCGGCGGGCTCCTCGTCGGCACCGCGACGGCGCTCGGCGGCGGCGCGCTGAACGTGACGGGCACGGGCGGCACGCTCGGCACGAGCGTCGGCGGCACGGTGCTCGGCAACGCGGTGAACATCGACACCGGCGTCACCCTGGGTCTGAACGGCTCGGCCAATCTCGGGCTGGGCGGCGTGATCGCCGGCAACGGCGGGCTGGCGCAAACCGGCTCGGGCACGACCACGCTGCTCGGCCTGAACACGTTTACGGGCGGCACGACGTTGAGCGGCGGCGGGCTCGTCGCCGGCACGGGCGCGGCACTCGGGACGGGGGCGCTGCACGTGAGCGGCACGGGCGGCTCGCTGGCGACGAACGTGGGCGGCACGCTGCTCGGCAATGCGGTGAATCTCGATGCAGGGGCCACGCTGGGCCTGAACGGCGCGGCCGACCTGAGCCTGGGCGGTGCGATCGGCGGAAGCGGCAGCCTGGCGCAATCCGGTGCCGGCACGACGACGCTGCTCGGCGCGAACACGTTCTCGGGCGGCACGGCGTTGAGCGGCGGCGGGCTGATCGCCGGCAACGGCGCGGCGCTCGGCACGGGGGCGCTGAACGTATCCGGCACGGGCGGCACGCTCGCGACGAACGTCGGCGGCACCGTGCTCGGCAATGCGGTCAACCTGGGCGCGGGCGCCACGCTGGGCCTGAACGGCGCGGCCGACCTGAGCCTGGGCGGGGCGATCGGCGGGAGCGGCAGCCTCGCGCAATCCGGTGCCGGCACGACGACGCTGCTCGGCGCGAACACGTTCTCGGGCGGCACCACGCTGAGCGGCGGCGGGCTGATCGCCGGCAACGGCGCGGCGCTCGGCACGGGGGCGCTGAACGTATCCGGCACGGGCGGCACGCTCGCGACGAACGTCGGCGGCACGCTGCTCGGCAATGCGGTCAACCTGGGCGCGGGCGCCACGCTCGGCCTGAACGGCGCGGCCGATCTCGGCCTGAGCGGCGCGATCTCGGGCGCGGGCGGCCTGGCGCTCGGCGGCACCGGCGCCACGACGCTGTCCGGTGCGAACACGTTCACGGGCGGCGCGAGCCTGACGGGCGGCGGCAGCCTGATCGTCGGCGGCAACTCGGCGCTCGGCGTGGGCGGCGCGTTGAACGTGAGCGGTCTCGGCGGTTCGCTGAGCGCCGATCTGGCCGCCGGCGCGGCGCTCGCGAACGGCATCAACCTGAACGGCGCATCGCTGACGCTGAACGGCGCGAACGACCTCGGCCTGAGCGGCGCGATCGGCGGTACCGGCGGTCTCGTGCTGAGCGGCACGGGGACGACGACGCTGTCCGGCGCGAACACCTTCGGCGGCGGCACGACGCTGAGCGCCGGCACGCTGCTCGCCGGCAGCAATACGGCGCTGGGCAGCGGCGCGCTGAACGTCGCCGGCACGGGCGGCGCGCTCGGCGCGAGCGTGAGCGGCACGACGCTGGGCAATGCGGTGAACCTCGGCGCGGGCGCGACGCTCTCGTTGACCGGCGCGAACGATCTCGGCCTGAACGGCGTGATCGCCGGTACCGGCGGTCTCGCGCAAATCGGTTCGGGCATCACGACGCTGACCGGCGCGAACACGTTCACCGGCGGCACGACGCTCGCCGGCGGCGGAATCCTCGCCGGCAACGCCGCCGCGCTGGGCACGGGGGCGCTGAACGTGACCGGCGCGGGCGGCTCGCTCGGCACGACCGTCGGCGGCACGGTGCTCGGCAATGCGATCCAGCTCGGCGCGGGCGCGGCACTGACGGTTGGCGGTGCGAACGATCTCGGGCTGGGCGGGATCATTTCCGGCGCGGGCGGCCTGACCGTGAGCGGCCCGGGCACGACGACGCTCACCGCGGCCGAGACGTTTACCGGCGGCACCACGATCGGCAGCGGCACGCTCGCGATCGGCGCGGGCGGCAGCCTCGCCGCATCGAGCCCCGTCAACCTGACGGGCGCCGGCGCGCAGTTCAACATCGCCGGTGCGACCACGCCGCAGTCGATCGGCACGCTGTCGGGTGTCGCGGGTTCGACGATCGATCTCGGTTCGAACAACCTGACGCTGGCAGGCAGCGGCAGCGGCGTCTTCGCCGGCAACATCGGCGGTGCGGGCGGGCTGACGCTGTCCGGCACCGGCTCGCAGGCGCTGACCGGCAACAACACGTACGCGGGCGGCACGGCGCTGACGGGCGGCAGCCTGATCGTCGGCAGCGGCGCGGCGCTCGGCGTCGGCGCGCTCGACGTCAACGGCTCGGCGTCGCTCGGCGCAAGCGTGCCGGGCGTGACGCTCGGCAACGCGGTCAATCTCGGTACCGGCGTCACGCTGGGGCTGAACGGCGCGAACGATCTCGGCCTGAGCGGCACGATCGCCGGCAGCGGCAGCCTCGCGCAAACCGGTACCGGCACGACGACGCTGCTCGGCGCGAACACGTTCTCGGGCGGCACGACGTTGAGCGGCGGCGGACTGATCGCCGGCAACGGCGCGGCGCTCGGCACCGGTGCGCTGAATGTCAGCGGTGCGGGCGGCACGCTCGCGACGAACGTCGCCGGCACCGTGCTCGGCAACGCAGTGAACCTGGGCGCGGGCGCGACGCTCGGCCTGAACGGCGCGGCCGATCTGAGCCTCGGCGGCGTGATTGCCGGCGACGGCAGTCTTGCGCAAACCGGCACCGGCACGACGACGCTGCTCGGTGCGAACACGTTCACGGGCGGCACGACGCTGAGCGGCGGCGGCCTGATCGCGGGCAACGGCAGCGCACTCGGCACCGGCGCGCTGAACGTGACGGGCACGGGCGGCTCGCTCGGCACGAGCGTCGGCGGCACGGTACTCGGCAATGCGGTGAACCTGGGTGCGGGCGCGACGCTGACGGTCGGCGGCGCGAACAACCTGGGCCTGGGCGGCGCGATTTCGGGCGGCGGCAACCTCGCGGTGAACGGCCCGTCGATCACGACGCTCACGGGGGCGGGCAGCTACACCGGCAACACGACGATCGGCAACGGCAGCACGCTCGCGGTGGGCGCGGGCGGCAGCCTGTCCGGCGGCAGTTTGTTCGACCTGGCCGGCGCGGGCGCGACGCTCGACCTGAGCGCGGCCACGTCGCCGCAGGCGACGGGCGGGTTGGCCGGCGTCGCGGGCGCGACGGTGAACCTCGGCGGCAACACGCTGACGCTCGGCGGAGCCGGCAACAACACCTTCGGCGGCACGATCGGCGGCGCTGGCGGGCTGACGCTGTCCGGCACCGGGACCGAGACGCTGACCGGCGCGAACACGTACACGGGCGGCACGACGATCAACAGCGGCACGCTGGCGATCGGCGCGGGCGGCAGCCTGTCGGCGGGCGGCGCCGTGAATCTGGGCGGGGCCGGCGCGACGTTCGACCTCAGCGGCGCGACGACGCCGCAGACGACCGGCACGCTGTCGGGCGTGGCCGGTTCGACGGTGAACCTGGGCGGCAACAACCTGACGTTGGGCGGGACGGGCAGCGGCACGTATGACGGCACGATCGGCGGCACGGGCGGTAGCCTGACACTGGGCGGCACGGGCACCGAAACGTTGAACGGCACGAACACGTACACGGGCGGCACGAGCCTGACCGGCGGCGGCACGCTGATCGCGGGCAACGGCTCGGCGCTCGGCACCGGCGCATTGAACACGAGCGGCGCGGGCGGCACGCTGGCCGCGAGCGTCGCGGGGACGACGCTCGCCAACGCGGTGAACCTCGGCACGGGTTCGGCGCTGACGCTCGGCGGCACGAACGACCTCGGCCTGGCCGGGATCGTGTCGGGCGGCGGCAGTCTCGCGCAAACCGGCAGCGGCACGACGACGCTGTCCGGCGCGAACACCTACACGGGCGGCACGACGCTGAGCGCCGGCGGCCTGTCGGTCGGCAGCAACACGGCGCTCGGCACGGGCGCACTCGGCGTCACCGGCAGCGGCGGCACGCTCAGCGCGAGCACGGCGAACCTGCTGCTGGCGAACGCCGTCGATCTGGGCGCCGGTTCGACGCTGAATCTCGGCGGTGCGTTCGACTTCGGCCTGAACGGCATGATTTCCGGCGCGGGCGGCGTGGTGCAGTCCGGCTCGGGCACGACCACGCTCGGCGGCGCGAACACCTACAGCGGCGGGACGACGTTGAGCAGCGGCGGACTGAGCGTTGGCAGCAACACGGCGCTCGGTTCCGGCGCATTGAACGTGACCGGCAACGGCACGCTGAACGCGAGCGTGAGCGGCACGACGCTCGGCAACGCGGTCACGCTCGGCTCGGGCGCGACGCTCGGCCTGAACGGCGCGAACGATCTCGGCCTGAGCGGCACGATTTCCGGCAGCGGCGGCCTTGCGCAGACCGGCGCGGGCACCACGACGCTCACCGGCACGAACACGTACACGGGCGGCACCACGCTCGCCGGCGGCGGGCTCATTGCCGGCAACGGCAGCGCACTGGGTTCCGGCGCGCTGAACGTGGCGGGTGCGGGCGGCTCGCTCGGCACGAGCGTTGGCGGCACCACGCTCGGCAATGCGGTCAATCTCGGCGCAGGGTCGACGCTGACGGTTGGCGGTGCGAACGATCTCGGGCTGGGCGGCGGGATCTCGGGCAGCGGCGGTCTGTCGGTCAGCGGCCCGTCGACGACCACGCTCACGGGCGTGAACACCTATACCGGCAACACGACGATCGGCGGCGGCAGCACGCTGGCGGTCGGCGCGGGCGGCAGCCTGTCGTCGGGCAGCGCGCTCGATCTCGCCGGCACGGGCGCGACGCTCGACATCAGCGCGGCAACCACGCCGCAGACGAGCGGGATGCTGTCCGGCGTCGCGGGCACGAACGTGAACCTCGGCGGCAACACGTTGACGCTGGCCGGTACCGGCAACGGCAGCTATGCGGGGACGATCGGCGGCACCGGCGGGCTGACGATGGCCGGCACGGGGACGGAAACGCTGACCGGCACCAACACGTACACGGGGGCGACGACGATCAACAGCGGCACGCTGGCGATCGGCGCGGGCGGCAGCCTGTCCGCGAGCAGCCCGGTGAATCTCGCCGGCGCGGGCGCGACCTTCGACGTCAGCGGCGCGACCACGCCGCAGACGACGGGCACGCTCTCGGGCGTGGCAGGTTCGACGGTGAACCTCGGCGGCAACAACCTGACGCTCGGCGGGTCGGGCAGCGGCACGTACGACGGCACGATCGCGGGGGCCGGCGGCAGTCTCACGCTGTCGGGCACGGGCACCGAAACGCTCACCGGCAACAACACGTACACGGGCGGCACGAACCTGACGGGCGGCGGCACGTTGATCGCGGGTAGCGGCTCGGCGCTCGGCACGGGCGCGCTGAACACGAGCGGCGCAGGCGGCACGCTCGGCACGAGCGTCGCGGGCACGACGCTGACCAATGCGATCAACCTCGGTTCGGGCTCGACGCTGACGGTTGGCGGTGCGAACAATCTCGGCCTCGGCGGCGCGATCTCGGGCAGCGGGAACCTGGCGGTGACCGGCCCGTCGACGACGACGCTTACCGGCGCCGGCACGTACACCGGCAACACGACGATCGGCGGCGGCAGCACGCTCGCAGTCGGCGCGGGCGGCAGCCTGTCGTCGGGCAGTGCGATCGATCTGGCCGGTGCGGGCTCGACGCTGGACGTGAGCGCGGCCACGTCGCCGCAGACGACTGGCGTGTTGTCGGGCGCAGCGGGTTCGGCAGTGAACCTCGGCGGCAACACGCTGACGCTCGGCGGGTCGGGCAGCGGCACGTTCGGCGGCACGGTCGGCGGCACGGGCGGGTTGACGCTGTCGGGCACGGGCACGGAAACGCTGACCGGCGCGAACACGTACACGGGCGCGACGACGATCAACAGCGGCACGCTGGCGATCGGCGCGGGCGGCAGCCTGTCGGCGAGCAGCCCGGTGAACCTCGCCGGCGCGAGCGCAACGTTCGACGTCAGCGGCGCGACCACGCCGCAGACGACGGGCACGCTGTCGGGCGTGGCCGGTTCGACGGTGAACCTCGGCGGCAACAACCTGACGCTCGGCGGCACGGGCAACGGCACGTACGGCGGCACGATCGCCGGCGCGGGCGGCAGCCTGACGCTGTCGGGCACGGGTACCGAAACGCTGACCGGCAACAACACGTACACGGGCGGCACGACCCTGAGCGGCGGCGGCACGTTGATCGCGGGCAGCGGCTCGGCGCTCGGCACGGGCGCGCTGAACACGAGCGGCGCAGGCGGCACGCTGGCCGCGAGCACGCCGGGCACGACGCTCGGCAACGCGGTGAATCTCGGCAGCGGCTCGACGCTGACGGTCGGGGGTACGAACGATCTCGGCCTTGGCGGCGCGATCTCGGGCAGCGGCAACCTGGCGGTGACCGGCCCGTCGACGACGACGCTGTCGGGCGCGAACACCTACACCGGCAGCACGACGATCGGTGGCGGCAGCACGCTCGCGGTAGGCGCGGGCGGCAGCCTGTCGTCGGGCAGCGCGATCGACCTGTCCGGCACCGGCGCCACGCTCGACCTGAGCGCGGCCACGTCGCCGCAGACGAGCGGCGCGCTGTCCGGCGGCACGGGCACGAACGTCAACCTGGGCGGCAATACGCTCACGCTCGGCGGCGCGGGCAGCGGCACGTACGCGGGTGTGATCGGAGGCACGGGCGGGTTGACGCTGTCGGGCACCGGCACCGAAACGCTGACGGGCACCAACACGTACACCGGTGCGACGACGATCAACAGCGGCACGCTCGCGATCAGCGGCAACGGCAGCCTCTCGTCGAGCAGCCCGGTCAGCCTGACGGCGTCCGGCGCGACGCTCGACCTGAGCGGCGCGTCGTCGCCGCAATCGACGGGCGCGATTTCGGGCGTGGCGGGCTCGACCGTGAACCTGGGCAACAACAACCTGACGCTCGGCGGCTCGGCCAGCGGCACCTACGCGGGCAACATCGCCGGCACGGGCGGCGTGACGATGTCGGGCACCGGCACCGAAACGCTGACCGGCAGCAATACGTACACCGGCGCGACGACGATCAACAGCGGCACGCTGGCGATCGGCGCGGGCGGCAGCCTGTCGGGGACGACGCCGGTGAGCCTGACGGGTGCGGGCGCAACCTTCGACCTGAGCGGCGCGACCACGCCGCAGACGACGGGTACGCTGTCAGGCGTCGCCGGTTCGACGGTGAATCTCGGCGGCAACAACCTGACGCTCGGCGGCACGGGCAGCGGCACGTATGACGGCACGATTGCCGGTGCAGGCGGTAGCCTGACGCTGGGCGGCACGGGCACCGAAACGTTGAACGGCACGAACACGTACACGGGCGGCACGAGCCTGACCGGTGGCGGCACGTTGATCGCGGGCAACGGTTCGGCGCTGGGCACGGGCGCGCTGAACACCAGCGGCGCAGGCGGCACGCTCGGCACGAGCGTGGCCGGCACGACGCTCGGCAACGCGGTGAACCTCGGTGCAGGCTCGACGCTGACGGTCGGCGGCGCAAACAACCTGGGCCTCGGCGGTGCGATCTCGGGCAGCGGCAACCTCGCGGTGAGCGGCCCGTCGACGACGACGCTCACCGGCGCCAGCTCGTACACCGGCGGCACGACGATCGGCAACGGCAGCACGCTCGCAGTCGGCGCGGGCGGCAGCCTGTCGTCGGGCAGTGCGGTCGATCTGGCAGGCGCCGGGGCCACGCTCGATCTGAGCGCGGCCACCTCGCCGCAGTCGACGGGCGCGTTGTCGGGCGTATCGGGTTCGACGGTGAACCTCGGCGGCAACAACCTGACGCTCGGCGGGTCGGGCAGCGGCACGTATGACGGCACGATCGCGGGGGCCGGCGGCAGCCTGACGCTGGCGGGCACCGGTACCGAAACGCTCACCGGCAACAACACGTACACGGGCGGCACGACGTTGAGCGGCGGCGGCACGCTGCTCGCCGGCAACGGCTCGGCGCTCGGCACGGGCGCGCTGAACACCAGCGGCGCAGGCGGTACGCTCGGCACGAGCACGGCCGGCACGACGCTGACCAACGCGATCAACCTGGGTTCGGGCTCGACGCTGACGGTCGGCGGCGCGAACAACCTGGGCCTCGGCGGTGCGATCTCGGGCAGCGGCAACCTCGCGGTGAGCGGCCCGTCGACGACGACCCTCAGCGGCATCGGCACGTACACCGGCAACACGACGATCGGCGGCGGCAGCACGCTCGCAGTCGGTGCGGGCGGCAGCCTCTCGGCGGGCAGCGCGGTCGATCTGTCGGGTACAGGGGCCACGCTCGACCTGAGTGCCGCGACGACGCCGCAGACCACGGGCGCGCTGTCCGGCGCAGCGGGTTCGGCGGTGAACCTCGGTGGCAATACGCTGACGCTCGGCGGGTCGGGCAGCGGCACGTTCGGCGGTACGGTTGGCGGCACGGGCGGGTTGACGCTGTCGGGTACCGGTACGGAAACGCTGACGGGCACCAACACGTACACCGGCGCGACGACGATCAACAGCGGCACGCTGGCGATCGGCGCGGGCGGCAGCCTGTCCGGCAGCAGCCCGATCAATCTGGCCGGTGCGGGCGCAACGTTCGACGTGAGCGCGGCGACGACGCCGCAAACGACGAACGCGCTGTCGGGCGTCGCGGGTTCGACGGTGAACCTCGGCGGCAACAACCTGACGCTCGGCGGTACAGGCAGCAGCACGTACGGCGGCACGATCGCCGGCGCGGGCGGCAGCCTGACGCTGTCGGGCCTGGGCACCGAAACGCTGACCGGCAACAACACGTACACGGGCGGTACGAGCCTGACGGGCGGCGGCACGCTGGTCGCGGGCAGCAACACGGCGCTCGGCACCGGCGCGCTGAACACCGGCGGCGCAGGCGGCACGCTGGCCGCGGGCACGCCGGGTACGACGCTGACCAACGCGGTGAACCTCGGTACGGGCTCGACGCTGACGGTGGGCGGTGCGAACAGCCTCGGTCTGAGCGGCCCGATCTCCGGCAGCGGCACGCTCGCGCTCAGCGGCCCGGCGACGACGACGCTTTCCGGCGCCAACACGTACACCGGCGGCACCAGCGTCACGGGCGGCGGCACGCTGGTCGCCGGCACGCCGACCGCACTCGGCAGCGGCACGCTGAGTGTCGGCGGCAACGGCGGCACGCTCGGGACCAGCGTGCCCGGCACGACGCTCGGCAACGCCGTGAATCTCGGCACGGGTTCGACGCTGACGGTGGGCGGCGCCAACAACCTCGGCCTGAGCGGCCCGATCTCGGGCGGCGGCAATCTGGCGGTGAGCGGCCCGTCGACGACGACGCTGAGCGGCGCGAACTCGTACACGGGCGGCACGACGATCGGCAGCGGCAGCACGCTGGCGGTCGGCGGCAACGGCGGCCTGTCGGCCGGCAGCGCACTGACGCTGGCCGGCAACGGCGCGACGCTCGACGTCAGCGGCACGACGACGCCGCAGACGGCGAGCGCGCTGTCGGGCGCGGCGGGTTCGACCGTGAATCTCGGCGGCAACACGCTGACCGTGGCCGGCCCGACGGGCGGTTCGTTCGGCGGCACGATCGCGGGTACCGGCGGCTTCGCGGTGCAGGGCGGCGGCACGCAGACGCTGACCGGCGCCAACACGTACACCGGCGGCACGACGATCGGCAGCGGCAGCATGCTCGCGCTTGCCGGCGCAGGCAGCCTTGCGCCGACGAGCCCGGTGACTCTCGCCGGCAGCGGCGCGACGCTGGACCTCACGGGTTCGGCCGCACCGCAGTCGATCGGCACGCTGTCCGGCACGACGGGTTCGAACGTGAACCTCGGCGCGACGCCGCTGACGGTCAATACCGCCGGCACCAGCTCGTTCGCGGGCACGCTGTCGGGTACCGGCCCGCTGACGCTGGCCGGCACGGGTGCGCAGGTGCTGAGCGGGACCAACACGCTGTCCGGGCCGACCACCGTGGCGGGCGGCACGCTCGCGGTCACCGGTTCGCTGGCCAACTCGCCGGTGACCGTCGGCAACGGCGCGACCGTCACCGGGACGGGCACGATCGGCGGCCTGGTCGTGTCGGGCGGCGGTACCGCATCGGTCCTCCAGCTCGGGCAGCCGCTGAAGGTCGCGGGCAACGCGACCTTCCAGCCGGGCTCGACGCTGCAGGTCGGCGCCACGCCGCAACAGAGCGGCGGCCTCGACGTGACCGGCTCCGCCACGCTCAACGGCGGGTCGGTGCAGGTCGTCGCGGCGACCGGGCAATACCAGCCGGGCAAGCTCTACACGATCGTGAATGCCGGCGCGGGCGTGCAAGGGCAGTTCAGCGCGGTGAACTCGACGTATGCGTTCCTCACGCCGACGCTCACGTACAACCCGGCGCAGGTGCTGATGTCGCTGGCGCCGAACGGCACGCCGTTCTCGTCGGTTGCGACGACGCCCGACGGGCAAGCGGTGGCGGGTGCGGTCGGCACGCTCGGCGCCGGCAACCCGCTGTTCGATACGGTGCTGACGACGGATGCGCCGACCGCCAACCGTGCGTTCACGCAACTGGCCGGCGACCTGTATCCGAGCACGCGCAGCGTGCTGCTGTCGGATAGCCGCTACGTGCGCGACGCGGTGCTCGATCGTGCGCGGCTCGGTTCGCAGCCGGGCGGGGCGCTCTGCGGATGCGAGGCGCCGGTGTCGGCGGACGATCACTCGGCGGCGCTCGACCGGCGCATGGCCGCGGAGAACGGCTGCACGCCGGCCAAGTCGTTCAAGCCCGCGGTGTGGGGCCGGCTGTACGGTTCGCATAGCCGGTTCGACGGCGACGGCGTCGCTTCGATCGATCGCAACCTGTACGGCTTCGTCGTCGGTACGGATGCGGAAGTCAGCAGCCACTGGCGCGTCGGTATCGCGGGCGGCGCGTCGCGCAGCCAGCTCAATACCGACCAGAACGAGTCGGCGAAGGTCAACGGCGAGACGATCGCGCTGTACGCCAGCGGCCGATACAACGCGTGGAACGTGCGCGGTGGCGTGTCGCAGTCGTGGTACCGCGTGCATAGCGAGCGCAATCCGTCGTTCGGCAGCTTCTCCGATCACGACACCGCGAGCTACGACGCGAACGCGACGCAGGTGTTCACGGAGATCGGCTACTCGACGGCCATTCGCAACGTCGCGCTCGAGCCGTTCGTCGGGCTCGCGTTCGCGAGCCTGCACACCGGCGGCTTCAAGGAGAACGGCGGCGCGGCTGCCTTGCAGGGCGATTCCGACACGACGGGCCTCGGCTTCTCGACCCTCGGCGTGCGGGCCTCGACCGACGTCGCGGTCACGACGAAGGGCAAGGTCACGGCGTTCGGCACGGTCGGCTGGCGGCACGCGTTCGGCAATACGCAGCCGGCGTCGAAGCTGTCGTTCGCGAGCGGCGGTTCGCCGTTCAGCGTGGTCGGTGTGCCGGTCGCGCGTGACGCCGCGGTGCTCGAGGTCGGTGTCGACGCGGCCGTCACAAAGAACCTGTCGCTCGGGTTGTCCTACAGCGGCCAGATCGGCGGCAGCATCAGCGACCACGCGCTGTACGGCAATCTGTTGTGGAAGTTCTAAAGGGAGGCGGGGGCCGCTCGCGACGGAGGGTATCGTCGTGAGCGGTCAATCGTCGATCGAGGGTTGGATGATGGTCGGTTATCGGATTCGCATTGCATGAGTTTCGTGATGCGAATCAATTTTCATGAAGTGCGTCGCTTGATGTCTGGTGTCTCGTTGCATCGGCCTGTTTGAACCTGTTTCAACGCTTTGCCGTATCGGGCAGTCCGCGAACGATTCGCGCCGCCTTCGCGGCGGCGGGGTCCACGCGTTATCGCTCGAGCCGTTCCGCGGTTGTCCAACTGAAATGAGGTATTCATGAAAACGAAAACGAAAGCGAACGTGAAATTGACAGGCATCGCCTTGTCGGTCGCGGCTTTGTTCAGCCTGGCCGCCACGGCGTCCCAGGCGGGGGTACTGGCTTCCCCGCAGGGAAGTGTCAGCAAATCCGACGGCCTCATCGTCGCAGGCGGATCCCCCGCGCCCGGGGAACTCGTCGGCACCGTGACGGGATGGGGGAACGGGGTGGTGACAGTCGGCAGCCCGAATGCAGGCGGTATCTCGATCGGGCTGGCAGGGACGGGGACGGGAAGCGCGACCATCGATATCGGTAGCGGATTGCTCGAGCCGGTCGCAGGCGTGGCCGGTACGGTGACGGGGGCTTTGGGTGGCGTCGGCGGCGGTGGTGGCGGCGGGACCGGTGGTCTCGGTGGTGTGGTTGGAACGGTGACGGGTGCGCTGGGCGGCATCGGTGGTGGCGGAACTGGTGGTCTCGGTGGCGTCGTTGGAACGGTGGGCAACGCGGCAAGCGGCGCAGTCGGTACGGTGACGGGTGCGTTGGGTGGTGTCGGCGATCCGACTGGCGGGCTTGGTGGTGTGGTCGGTACGGTAACCGGTGCCCTGGGTGGCATCGGTGGCGGCGGGACCGGTGGTCTCGGCGGTGTTGTCGGCACGGTAGCGAACACGGCGACGGGTGCGGTCGGAACGTTGACTGGCGCGCTGGGTGGTGTCGGCGGTGGGACCGGTGGTCTCGGTGGCGTTGTCGGCACGGTGGGCAATGCGGCAAGCGGCGCTGTCGGTACGGTGACGGGTGCCTTGGGTGGAGTGGGCGATCCGACCGGCGGGCTTGGTGGTGTGGTCGGTACGGTAACCGGTGC
>NZ_LOYC01000043.1:0-1545 GCF_001524725.1 Burkholderia sp. MSMB1072 | reverse complement strand
GGCTGATATGACTCCCGCTGTCAATCGGGATTGGTGTTCGGGTTTTCCACGCGTTATTGTTCAAATTTCCTGAGGGCGGCGCAGCAGTACGTCTCGACGGTGGATCACGCTGATATCCGCGGGTTGGCTACCGCATTACAGAGGTCCGCCTGATGAGCCTGCCGCTATCTAGGGACGCAAATCGAATTGGATCCGTTGCGTAGCCGTGGCGCGGGTTACTCGTGTGCCGGGCTACGCCGCCCTCAGGAAACTCCTTGATTGATGGGTAAAGACTCTCGCTCGCCTGCTCAAGCCGCGTGCTTCTGCGGTTGCAACGCAAGTGACATGGCGAGTTGGCTAATGTCCCAGATAAACCCGCTTAGTTCGCGGGCGACCGCGACCACGGCGATGTTCTTCTGTTTACCGCGTGCCACAAGCGTTCGATAGCGTCGACACAGGCGCACCTGCGCATCCCAAGATCGATCCACGATGGGTTTAGGAATCCCTTCGTGGCGGCGCTGAATCTCGGGACTCACCCGCGCCGGATGCCGATAACTCCATGCCGATTCGACGAGCAGCTTTCTCGCGTAACTGTTGCCGTTCTTGGTGATGCTGCCCTGACGGCGTTTCTCGCCCGACGAGTGTTCGCTCGGTGTTACCCCCAGCCACGCCATCAACTGGCGCGGATGAGTGAAGCGTGACAGATCACCCAACTCAGCAAGCATGCCGACCGCCGTGGTGAACTGCATGCCGCGCATCGTTTGCAGACCCAGTACTGCCGGATAAAAACGCCAGGCAACCACGGCCTCGCGCAGCGCAGCTTCCAGTCGATCGCATTGCGCAAGACGATCCTCGATCGTGCGTCGATGCTCTTCGAATGCCAACTGCTGCCATGTGCTGTCGAACGCAAACGTGCTCAGCCAGCGCCGGTGTGCTGCCCTCCAGTCGGCGCGGCCGGTATAGCTGACCCCATGCGAAAGCAGAAAGGACTTCAGCCGCTGCCGCGCACGCTTCAGATCATCCTTGGCACTCACCCATGCCCGTGCCAGATCGCGAAAGGCTTCGTCTTCGACGGTAGGGACACAGACCTCCGACAGGTCGCCAGCCCTGAGAGAACGCACCAGTTTGATCGCGTCACGCCGATCGGTCTTTACGCGTTCCCCCGGCTTCCTTGGAATCAGAGACGGTGCACACACCATGCAGTCGATTCCCTTCTGCTGAAGTTGACGGTAAAGTCCGTAACCACATGGGCCCGCCTCATAGACAATACAGATACGCGACGCCTTCGATTGCAGGCGCTTGCATAAGCGATCGATATCCGTCTTCGTGGTGCCAACCTTGCCGAGCAGTTCAACCTCGCCCATGCCGAACGCATAGGCGGCCGTGATCGACTCCTTATGGACATCGAGCCCGACGTACAGCGTGCTATCGTGTTCCATGCTGGCCTCCGTGCCGGAAATCGCCAGGTGCGGCCCTGTCCGCACCGTGCGGCTCTGGCAGCAATGCTAACCCGCGCTTGATTCCTCACGGCAGGCCAGCCTTTGCCCCGCGGGAGTCATACTGACT
>NZ_LOYC01000042.1:0-34811 GCF_001524725.1 Burkholderia sp. MSMB1072 | reverse complement strand
CCGGCGGTAACCGACGGATCCTGCGCGCACGCGGCCAACAGCAACAGCAGCCCCGGTGCGAGTAAACGGCGATACATTGGTACTTTCCTCAAGTTTTATTGGCGCCGCAATTCTTCGAGCTATCCCATCCCCGCGAGCGTTTACCCGGTTGCGCGCGGCGCAGCGGATACAATCCGCGCACGCCGACACGCTGCCAAGGCTCTCTCAGGTTCTCTCTTCGAATCGTTCCGTCACTGCTTCATTGCTGCCGCTCTGCGCTGATCCGACTGTGCCGGCATCGATCTCCAAACATGACGCAGCAAACAATAGTGACGTGGTGAGCAATAATAATGGAGAAAAATGGCATGTCAAGGGCATTCGCGTGTTTGAAGTTTGCGTAGCGCGTCAGCTTTGATATGCTCTTCCTCGCCAAAACCCCTGGAGACCCCATCGAGATGTCCACCACCGAGCAGGCCAACGTCGATCTCATCACCGCCAACAAGGTGCGCGATCTCCTGAACCGGAACGGCATTCCGCCGCGAAGTCACAACACGACGATCGCGAACGTGCTCGGTCTGAGCTTCTCGGTCGTCACGCGCAAGATGAAAGGCCTGATCCCGTGGAACCTGTCGCAGTTGCAGGACATCGCGACGCACTTCGGCGTGCCGCCCGCGATCCTGCTCGACGACAAGGGCACGCAGCCGGCCGCGGCGGAGATGATCGACGCGACGTTCGTGATCGAATCGAAACGCTTGCGCTGCCGCGCAGCGATCTCGACGAAGGCCACCAGCCAGATCGAAACGGATTTCGTCGCGCTGCAATGGCAGGGCGAATGGATCGTCACCGAACGCGAGCATGCGCGCGAGGGCCGCACGTATCCGGTCGACGTGATCGAGCTGCGCTCGGCGCAGCCGAACGTGTATGCGGCGCGGATCGCCGTGGTCGACGATTCGCACGATGTCGCCGAAACGGTCTGCGAATATTTCATCGAGAAAGGCGTGAACGCGATTCCGTACTTCGACGGCGCGAGCTTCCGCAAGGCGCTGGAAGTCGAGGATTTCGACGGCTACATCCTCGACTGGATGCTCGGCGACCAGACGGCCGCCGAACTCGTGCGCAGCATCCGCTCGAGCGAGAACAGCGGCGCGCCGATCTTCCTGCTGACCGGCAAGATCTCGACCGGCGAAGCGAGCGAGGACGAGATCGCGCACATCGTGTCGCACTACAACGCGCGCTGCGAAGAAAAGCCGGTGCGCCTGCCGATCCTGTTCGCGGAAGTCGCCCGCGAACTGAAACTCACGCTGCCGGCCGCGGCGGCCACGAACTGAGAACCGGAAACCGACGCCGGGACGACAACCGGCAACACCAACCATCAGACCGAGGGGAAAGACATGCGCATTTCTACCATCTGGACCAAAAGCCTGCTGACGGCCTGCCTGCTCGGGATGGCCGCCGCGGCATGGGCCGCTTCGTCGTTCACGTTCACCGTCGACGGCAAGATCAGCAAGAGCAACCAGCAGGGGAAGACGGCCTACGTCTTTTCCGAGCAGGCGCTGATGGCGCTGCCGCAGCATACGATCGTCACGTCGACGAGCTGGACGCCGAAGGCGACCTTCACCGGACCGCGCCTGTCCGACGTGCTGAAGACGGTCGGCGCGCAAGGCACGCAGATCGAATTCCGCTGCATCGACGAATACACGTTCACGATTCCCGTCTCCGACGCCGACAAGTACGGCGTGATCCTCGCGCGGACGATGAACGGCAAGGTGCTCGGCAACGACAACTACGGCCCGCTGTGGATCATGTATCCGCGCGACCAGTATCCCGACGAGCTGAAAACGCCGCTCGGCGAAGCCAAGTTCGCATGGCAGATCATCGGTCTGACCGTGAAGTGAAATGACGCGGCGGCGATGGAAAAATAGAAAAATCATCCTGGTCCTCGGCTCGCTGTGGATCATGGGATTCGCCGCGTGGGCGTTCCTGCTGTGGGATCTCCTCGCCACCTCGGTCAACGAGGGCGTGCTCGAGGGGCCGCGCGAAGGCGTGTTCTGGACCGCCGCGCAGTACCGCAACGTCTACACGCGCTTCGACCGGCAATTGATCCTGTACGCGACGCACGAGGACGAAGACTTCGATCACGTACAGGTGCAGCTCGACAGCCTGTCGGTGTCGTTCGGATTCCTGCAGCGGCCGTCCGAAGTGTCCGAATACTGGCTGCGCATTCCGCGCGCGCGCAACGAGATCGACGCGCTCGGCGAATTCATGACGCGCCTGAAGCGCGAGGTGCCGCCGTTGCGCGACGCGCCGACGCAGGCGCGGCAGGTAATCGACGAAGTCAATGCGTACTGGCCGAAGGTCAACGGCCTCGCGAACTATTTCCGCGCGATCGAAATGGCGCAGCGCGATTTCACGTTCCATCAATTGAAGGACAAGCAGCGCGCGATCCTGATCCTCGGCATCGTGCTCGGCGTGATTCTCTGCGCGTTGTTCCTGCTGCTGCTCTATACGATGCGCACGCGCGACGAGCTGCTCGAACGGCAACACGCGGCGCTCGACGCGGAACGCAAGGCGTCCGACCGCGCGTTCGAGATGATCGAGGCGAAGAACGCGTTCCTCGGAATGGTCAGCCACGAGCTGCGCACGCCGCTGCAGGCGATCTGCGGATCGATCGAGATCCTGCTCGCGCGAGCGCAGTCCGACGCGAACCTGAAGACGATCCGGCGGCTACAGAATTCGGCGCTGTCGCTGGAAGCGCTCGTCAAGGACCTCACCGACTACATCAAGCTGCGCTCGACGAAGCGCATCGCCGAACTGGATACCGTCGGCGTCGCGCCGCTGCTTGCCGAAGTGCTCGAACCGCTGCGCGAGAAGATCGTGGCGAAACGGATCTCGGTCACGCAGCTCGTCGAGCCGCCCGGCCTCGCGATCCGCTCCGATCGCAAGCTGCTGCGGCAGGTGCTGTCGAACCTGATCGAGAACTCGGTCAAGTACACGGTCGGCGGCTCGATCACGGTGGCGATCACGCTCGCCGATGCGCCGGCCGGCCAGCAGGTGAGCATCGCCGTACGCGACACCGGCGCCGGCATCGCGAAGCAGCATCTGTCGAAAATCTTCGAGCCGTTCTATCGCGCGAACGACGCGGTCGGACTGCACGTCGACGGGATCGGCATGGGGCTCGCGGTCGTGCGCGAAATCGTGACGACGCTGCGCGGGCATGTGGACGTGCGCAGCGTGGTCGGCGAAGGCAGCGAGTTCGTCGTGACGCTGCCCGTCGAAGTACCCGGCGTCGATACGGGCGCGGGCGGCAGCGCGGCCGACATGCCCGCGCTGCCGCCGGTGCTGGCGCACCTCGGGCGGCGCGCGCTGGTGGTCGACGACAACGACAACGCGCGCGAAACGCTCGGCGCGATGCTGTCGGCGCTCGGCATCGAGGCCGATCTGTGCGGCACCGGACAGGAAGGTGTCGCGCGCTTCGGAACGGGCCGCTACGACCTCGTCGTGCTCGATCTCGAACTGCCGGACCTGAGCGGATTCGACGTGGCGCGGCGCATTCGCGCGGTGGCGGAACCCGACGACGACGGCCGGCATCCGGCTATCCTCGGCGTCAGCGCGTATGAATCGGCAGCGCTGCGCGAAAACCAGCGGGTGTTCGACGCGTTCCTGCCGAAGCCGGTTCACCTGCGCGAACTCGGCGCGCTCGTCGAGAAGCTGCTCGCCTGAGCCGCGCCAACGCGGCATCGCGCGTTCGCCGCTTTGCCCCGCTACGCGCCTACTCGCCGATCAGATGCAGCACGACGTCGCGCCGGTGCGCCGCGCGCCGATGTTCGAACAGATAGATCCCCTGCCACGTGCCGAGCACCATGCGCCCGTGCTCGACCGGAATCGACAGTTGCACTTGCGTGAGCGCCGTGCGCAGATGCGCGGGCATGTCGTCGGCGCCTTCGGTGTCGTGCTCGTATCGCGTGTCGTCCTCGGGCGCGAGCGTCGCGAAATAGCGTTCGATATCGCGCTGCACCGACGGATCCGCGTTCTCCTGGATCAGCAGCGACGCCGACGTGTGGCGACAGAACACGGTGAGCAGGCCGGTGCGGATCGCCTGCTGGTCGACGAATGCTCGTACCTGCGGCGTGATTTCGACGAGGCCGCTGCCGCGCGTATCGACGCCGACATGCGTGATGGCCTGTTGCATTGCCATGACCTCAGCCCAGCGCGGCGAAGCCTTCGGCTTCGATCTGCTTCGCGTCGGCGGGGCGCACGACCCGCGCGACTTCGACCCCGTCGCGCAGGAATACCAGCGTCGGCCACAGCTTCACGCCGAACGAGCGGCCGAGCGGACGGCCGGGGCCGTCCTCGATCTTCAGGTGCCGCACGGCAGGATGCTCGGAGAACGACGCCGTGATCGCGGGCTGCGCGCCTGCGCAGATTCCGCACCAGTTCGCGCCGAATTCGATGACGGTTGCGCCGCTCAGTGCGTCGACTTCCGCGCGGGTCGGCGCGTTGGCGGTATAGCGTTGCTCGGTGTCCATCGGGCCCTCGTGTGCGTTGGCGGAACGTGACTGCACGCGCCAGCCTGATGCGTGCAGCCTTCGATTTCCTACTGTAGCGGAAAAGCCCGCGCACTGCCGGCCGGTCCGGGCGGGCGCCACCGCGCCTTTGCGTACCTTTCGGAATGACACGACAAGATTCGGAGCGCCGCGCCGTCGCGACGGGATCAGCATGTGAACCGATCCCGTCAGCGAAGGACTCAACCATGAATGCGCCGCATTGCGTCACCGAACCAAACATTCTCTACTTCGGCACGCCCATCGTGCTGGTCAGCACGCTGAACGAAAACGGCACGGCCAATCTCGCACCGATCTCGTCCGCGTTCTGGCTCGGCTGGCGCGGCGTGATCGGAATCGCCGCCAGCTCGCAGACCACCCGCAACCTGTTACGCACCGGCGAATGCGTGCTGAACCTGCCATCGTCGGCGCAGGCGGACGCGGTCGACCGTATCGCGCGCACGACGGGCACGTACCCGGTGCCCGATGGCAAGCGCGCGAAGGGGTACGTATTCGAACCCGACAAGTTCGGCACGGCTGGGCTGGCCGAAACGGCATCGCAAACCGTCGCGCCGCCGCGCGCGCTCGAATGTCCTGTGCATCTGGAGGCGGTCGTCGCGGCCACGCACGGGATCGGCGACGACATGCCCGACTTGCGCGGCCGCATCCGCGTGTTCGAGCTGCGCATCCAGCGCGTGCACGTGCATCCCGGCCTGCTGATGGACGGTCATCCGGACCGCATCGATCCGGACAAGTGGTCGCCGCTGATCATGAGCTTCCAGAAGTTCTATGGGCTGGCGCCGCGACAGGTGCATGCGTCGCGGCTCGCCGAGATTCCCGAACTCGCGTATCGCAGCCCCGACATCGAGCGCTCGCGCGACGCGGGCATGCTGACCGGTACTGGGCGGTAATGAAGCGCGCGCGAATTCCGGTGAATCCGACACGCCGCCCTGCTTCCGCACACGTGGCCGATACCGCTGCGCCGGCCCAGCACCCTTTCACACGGCCGACCCGATGCATCGCCGTGCTGATCGCGCAGATCGACACAGCGATCGTAATCTCGCGATCGAACCGATGGCACGCGTTCGGCGCCCGCGTCGGCGCGCTGCGACTTGGCGCGGCACCGCCCTACGCGCGCCGCCCTCCCGCACCGCTTCCGCATGGATGACATGACCCACCTGAAGCACTCGATTCGACGCGTACGGGCAGCGCACCGACACATCATGGATCGGAAACCGGCCAGCGCATGCAACGCCGGCTCTGGGCATCGGTTCAGCTGTAGCTGGCCACTGCGGCCGACGCCCTTGACATCCTGCGCCTTGTAGCTCGGGCGCCGGCAGGTATGCGCCGCTGCGGCCGAATCTGCCGGGAAGGCGGGCGCGGTGGACCTGGCCGACTTGCCGGTCAGCTACTCAACGAAGCGCAGGCCAAGGCGCTGTTCACCCGCGTTGGCATCATGTCCGTCCGCGAGCGCGTCGTCCGGACTACAACGCGATGGGTGTCACGCTCGGCCGGCATCCGCTCGCGCTGTTGCGCGTTCGCCCGACACGGTGCCGACGACCGCGACAGAGTTTTGCTAGCCGACTCTACACACCGGCTCGCCGGCATACACGTCAATGCTGGCGGCCATCTTTGCGTCTACGGCGCTGACGTGATGATGGCTCGACTACGGACGTCGATAAACGAGGTGAGTCCAAGCGGATTTTTAACGCCTATGCCGTGAGCCGGGCGCATACGTGGAACAAGCTTGTCATCGAACAAAACATCAGACAAATCAATAGCCTTGCAGCTACGCAACACTTGTTGACCTTCCTTTCCTTTCAAATGATAATGCGTCGCGTTACGGAATTACGAACTATTACATACGACAGGGTGGACGATGAGACGAGTATTGCAACCGGCACGACGCGCCGTTCTGGCCGCCGCCGCGTGCCAGCCGATCCTGGTGGGTGCGGTCTTCGCAAAGGAAAGCGCGCCGGCGCCGGCAAGCCCGGCCGCCGACGTGCTGCCGGCCGTGTCCGTGAGCGCGAGTTCGATTCGCGATCCGGGAGAAGGCTACAACCCGTCCAGCGCAGTCAGCGCGACCAGGATCGATGCGCCGCTGCGCGATATCCCGCAGACGGTCAACGTGGTCACGGCCGAAGTGATGCGCGATCAGCATGCAAACTCGTTGCAGGACGTCCTGAAGAACGTAGCCGGGGTTGGCTTCTCGACCGGCGACGGTCAGCGCGACCAGGTGACCATTCGTGGCTTCTCCGCGATCGCCGACCAGTTCGTCGATGGCATTCGCGACGATGCACTGTATTTCCGCGATCTCTCGAACGTCGATCGGGTTGAGGTCGTCAAGGGCCCCGCCGCCGTTCTTTATGGCCGAGGTTCTTCAGGTGGACTAATTAATCGTGTGACGAAAAAGCCCGGAGTCGACGTCACCAATCTTGGCATCAGCTACGGTTCGTGGGCCGATCGCCGAGTCGAAGCCGATGTCGGACGGGTGCTCGCAAACGGCGCGGCCGCCTTCCGGATAACCGGCGCGCACGAAGAGGCCAAGAGCTATCGCTCGCAGCAGTTTCTGAATCGCACGGCGGTCGCACCGTCGTTCGAATTTCGCATCGCGCCCAAGACGACCGTGTTGCTGCAAGCCGACTACCTCGAAGATCGCCGTGTGACGGACTTCGGCATCCCGGCCTACAAGGGACGACCGGTCGACGTGCCGGCATCCGCCTATTACGGTGCGGCGAATGCCGGCGAGGTGGACTATACGCGGTCGCGTGTCTACTCGAGCACCGCCACGATCAAGCACGAGTTCAACGAGCAGTGGTCGATCCGCAACGCCACTCGCTACTACCACTATTCGCTCGACCGGAACAACACGCTCGTCGGCAGCGTCAACGAAGCGAACCGGACTTTTACGCTGAATCACGGCAACGTCTATCGTGAGGAACACGGCTGGTTCAACCAGACCGATCTCACGCAAAAGGCCACGCTGTTCGGCATGAAGCACGAGTTGCTGTACGGGATGGAATTCGGCCAGCAGAACAAGGATCTCGTCAATTATTCCGCTCCCGTCACCGGCGCGAACGGAAAGCCGATGAACTTCGACCTGTTCACGCCGGCCCTGCCGACGCTGCCGCTCCACACGTCGGCCACGCCGGCCGCCAACAACCTCGGCATCTTCAAGACGCTGGGGTTCTACACGCAGGACTTGATCAGCTTCAACGATCAGTGGAAGGCGCTGCTCGGCATCCGCTACGATCGCTTCGAGCAGGAAACGATCGACCGACGTCCCAAGCAGCCGGGGCTGTCGCGTACGGACACGGCATGGAGCCCACGCCTGGGCCTGGTTTGGCAGCCGACCACGACGCAGTCGTATTACGTGTCGTGGAGCCGCTCCTTCCAGCCTTCCGGCGAGACGTTTTCGCTGGCGGCCAACAATGCGGAACTCGCTCCGGAAACCACGACCAACACCGAGATCGGCGCGAAGTACGACTGGCTTGGCGGCAAGGCCACCACGACGATATCCATATTCCGGCTGGATCGCAGCAACATCAAGGTCGCCAATGCGACCAGCACGGCACTGATTCCGATCGGTGAGCAGCGGACCGACGGTATGGAACTCAGCGGGGCCGCGGAACTCGGCCACGGCTGGCGCGTTTTGGCAGGCTATGCGTACCTGGATGCGACCGTCACCAAGTCGACCGCGGCGTTGCAGGACAAACGCGCAACGCTCACTCCGCGCCACTCCGGCAACCTGTGGCTGACCAAGAATCTCGGCAGCGGCTTCGGCGTCGGCGGCGGCCTGAACTTCGTCGGCGCGCGCATGGCCGATCCGCAGAACACTGTGACCTTGCCGGGCTACGTGACGGCCGACATGATGGCCTGGTACGCGCACGGGCCGATCTCGCTCCAGTTAAACCTCTACAATCTGTTCAACAAGGGCTATATCGTTTCGGCACACGGCTCGAGCCCCAACCTCAACATGCCGGGGGCGCCGCGCAGCGTCATGGCAACGTTGCGGTACGAGATGTAGAACCCGAACGTGCCCAACGGGGAATGATGGTGCGGCTGGGCGCGACATCCGATCGCGAGCAAGCTCGTCGACCGAAACGAGCGCCTCGGGGGCGCTGCCTGCAACGTCGAGGGCGTTTTGTTGACGCGCTCTACACGCCGGCTCGCCACCGCGGCGGCCGAGCCAGCTCAGCCGGGACGCATGCGATCAAGCTCCTCGACGGAAATTGAAACGACTTCGAGGAGGTGCCGGACAATGTCCTCGGCGGACATTCCGGCTTCGCCATATTCGCGAACGTCCATATGGCGGGGTTGATACGAGCCATGCTCTCCGTTCACGATGTAAATCGTAGCTTCCGCGTCACCCGGCGTAAAAACGACTTGAATCGTCGTATTGCTCACGATCGCTTGCATGCTTATTGTGCCCATCGTGTCCTCCGGTCGTGCCTCGGGTACGTAGTATGCTTCATCGTCCAGAAGATTATTTCGCGGATTGGGCTTGGCATTCGCAATGCGCTGCGAGCTCGGTGACGCCGAAGAGTGCACCGTAGCTGATCAGATAACATACGGTCGGTCACCTCGACCTATGATCAAACCCCCAACCGACCGAGTGCTTCAAGTGATTCGACCGACCCCAGTATTCAAGGACAACCTCGCGCGACTGCCGGCCATCGACGGCATCGCGCACATCGATCTCGTCGGCGCGAACGGCGACGTGGTCGCGACCATCGAGAACCAGCCGGGCAAGCAGGGCTCGCTCGCGGTGTACCACTATCTGAAGCAGGCATTCGGCTCCCTCGACGCGAAAGCGGCCGAACACGGCCTCGCGGTGTTCGCCGAGCATACGGCCGACGCGCGCAATCGTCCGGGCGCGCACCCGAACGTCGATCGGCTGCTGGCGATCGTCGGCGGCGGCGAAGCGCTGCGCATCGACATCGTCGCGAAAGGCTGAGCTACGCAGCGATCCGGCACGCCGCCGCTTCTTGCTGCGGGGCGCGCCGGACCGCTGCGCGCCCGGCTGTGCCACACGAAAGCAGCCCCACCGTGCCCGAGGCCGAGCGACACCGAGGCCCGACCGCATCACACCGGAATCGCCCGACTTCGGCCCTTCACCGGTCAGCAGTTCAACCGGCACACGATCCCGATGCCGTCACCCGGCGTTGCCGGGAATTCGCGCGATCCCCCTTCCGAAACCGGCCCGTCTCCGAGTCTCGACGCAGGCCCCACTAGGCGAGCGAACGTGATCGCCGGCGGGATCTCGCGCCGCACTTAATCCGTGCGCAGAGGATCCGCGTTCCGGGCAGCACGCCGCCAGTGCCGCCCCCTTTGTCGCGTCGAGCGCTGACGAACCTCTCCAATGCCGCGCCGAAGCAGGCCGGACACCGCATTCGCGGCATTTCGCGCGTGCTGGCATACATATTGCCAACAACGACCCTGACGCCGCGACGCGGCGCCTCGCGATGTTCCGACCGATCCCGCCGGTGTCCGACCGGCAATTCGCAGAGGTCTTCACCATGACGCGTTTGCGCACCTCCCTGCAGAGCGGCAACTGGCGCTCGCTGCTCGCGTGCTTCCTGTATTTCGATACCGGCTTCACGGTCTGGGTGCTGTACGGCCCGCTCGCGCCGTTCATTGGCAAGGACATCGCGATGTCCGCCGCACAACAGGGCTTTCTCGTCGCGGTGCCGGTGCTCGCGGCGGCCATCCTGCGTGTGACGCTCGGCAACCTGTACCAGTCCGCAAACGGGCGCAGCATCGCGCTGATGGGCGTCGTGCTGTCGGCGCTGCCGTCCGTCGTGTTGCCGTGCGTGCCCGGCACGCCGTCGTATGCGCTGCTGCTCGTCCTCGGCGTGTTCCTCGGCATGGGCGGCGCCAGTTTCGCGGTGGCGCTGCCGATGGCGGGCAGCAGCTATCCGCCGAAGGTGCAGGGGCTCGTGCTCGGCCTCGCCGCGGCGGGCAACATCGGCGCGGTCCTCGACGGCTTCATGTTTCCGCACATCGCGGCGGCAGTCGGCTGGAAGCTGTCGACGGCCGCCGCACTGCCGCTGCTCGCGATCGCGGGCGTCGCGATCGTCACCTGGGCCGACGACCGCGGCGGGAAGTCCGGCAGCGTGCCACGCGCGCTCGGCGCATTCGCGATCACGCTCGTCGGCCTCGTCGCGCTCGTGCTGGCCGTGCACGGCGGGCTGTTCGGCGTCGGCAAGACCGGCGTCCTGCTGTTGCCGGTGATGGGCGCGCTGCTCGCGATCGCGATCCTGCCCGCCCGCTATCGCGCGGTGCTCGCCGAGCGCGACACGTGGGTCATCATGCTGATCTACAGCATCACGTTCGGCGGCTTCGTCGGCATGTCGTCGTATGTCACGCTGCTGCTGACGTCGCTGTACCAGATGCCGAAGATCAACGCCGGCCTGTTCATGTCGCTGCTCGCGTTCCTCGGCGCGATCGTGCGGCCGCTCGGCGGCTTCATCGCGGACCGCGTCAGCGGCGTGCGCGCGCTGATCGTGCTGCTCACCGCGATCGCCGTCGCCGATTTCGCGTTCGCAGCGCATGCGCCGCGCTCGTGTTGCTGCGCACGCAATGGCTCGCGTGGGCGATGCCCGCCGATGCGCGCGCGGCCGGCGTACCGGCCGTGCCGGCGCCCGGCATGACGCACGTCGCCGAGTGAGAGCCGCGGCCGGCGCGATCGCGAAGCCATACCGCGCCGGCCGTCTCTCGCGTCACGGTTGACTGCCCGCGACGGCGTTCCTAAACTGATCTCCCTTTCACGCCTCGTCGGCGAAAGGGTTTCCCGTGATCGATCTCTCCACGCTCGTGCTGTTCTCCGGCGCGTGTCTCGCGCTGACCGCCACACCCGGCCCCGACATGCTGCTGATCGCGTCCCGCAGCGTGAGCCAGGGCCGCCGCGCCGGCTTCGCGACGCTCGCGGGCATTCAGGCCGGCACCTACTGCCATGCGCTCGCGGCGGCGCTCGGGCTGTCGCAGCTCTTCGTCGCGGTGCCGCTCGCGTATGACGTCGTGCGCTTCGCGGGCGCTGCGTATCTGCTGTATCTCGCGTGGAAAACGTTCCGTTCGGATGCAACCACGCTGTCGCCCATCGCGTCGCAACGTCGCCGTTCGACCGCGGTGATCTTCCGCCAAGGGCTGACGACCAACCTGCTGAACCCGAAGATGGCGCTGTTCGTCCTCGCGCTGTTTCCGCAGTTCGTGCGGCCCGATCACGGCTCGATCGCCGTGCAGATTCTCGTGCTTGCGACCGTGCTCAACCTGATCGGGATCGTCGTGAACGGCGCGGTGATTCTCTCCGCGAGCCGGCTGAGCCGGCGGATCGGCGCGCGCCGCCGGCCATCGAAGGTGCCGCAATATCTGCTCGGCACGGTGTTCGTCGGTCTCGCCGCGCGGCTCGCGGTGGCGGGGCGCCACTGACGCAGGCAGCAGAGAGGTGATGACGCGGGCATATCAGCCGCCACCGTGCGCCGCCACTGCTTCACGTGCGCGGACGCGCAGGCACCGAAGCCTTCAGCGCGTCGCGCCCAGCGCCACGCGCAGCCGTTCCATCAGTTGCGTGTAATGGCGCAGCACGTCGTCCCTGGGCATGACATTCGCGGTCGAGAAACGCTCGGACCACGCCGGCTTCCATTCATACGAACCGTGCACACTGCGGTCGCCGTCGGGCGCGTGGATCAGCGAGCGGATCCGCGCGTCGCGGCCAGGCCCCGTATGCATCTCGAACAGCGCATGGATGAACGTGTGATACGCGTCGTATACATCGTCGTCGAACAGGTAGCGGTAGATGTGGAACGTGCGGTCGAGGTCGCGCTTCGCGCGGATCACGTCGTCCGGCGAGATGTCCTTCCAGTAGCCGATCCACGTATAGAAGCACAGCAGCGCATTGAGCTGCGGCGCGACCGTGTCGTACAGCGCGAGCCGCTTCTCGATCAGCCGCTGGTTGGTCCACTGTACGAGTTCGAGCCGCTTCAGCCGGCGCGCGACGAGCCAGCCGAGACACGCGACCGACAACGGTGTCAGCACGCCAAGCACGAGCTTGACGATTTCCAGCGAATTCCACGGCGTATTGAATGGCTGCATGTAAGGCTCGACAGGAAGAAACGCATTCGCTCCGACGTATGACCGGCGCGCCGCGCCGTTTGGCCGATCGCGTCGGCATTGACCGTTAGTTGCTTGCACATCGAACAACGCGCGGCCACACGAACAATCCGTGCGACGCGACTCACCCCATCAGTTTATCCGGCGATTGTCACCGCGCGATGACCGCGCTTCGACGCGCCGCCGCGTGGTCGCATAGAGTCAGGTCGGGAGCGCCGACGTGAGCTTGACCTTCTGCATCGGAATGTCGGTCTTCACGCTGAGCACGCCTGGAATGCGCGTCAGGTATTCCATCTGGAAACGCCGGTAATCGTCAATGTCGGCCGCGACGACGCGCAGCAGGAAATCGCAGTCGCCTGCCATCAGGTGGCATTCGACGACTTCCGGCATCTGCTGGACGGCCTCGGCGAAACGGTTCACCGATTCCGCGTCCTGTCCCTTCAGCCATACGCGCGTGAAGATCGTCAGCCCCTTGCCGACCTTCGCCGGGTTCAACACGGCCACGTATTTCTCGATCACGCCGGCTTCCTCGAGAAGCCGCACGCGCCGCAGGCACGGCGACGGCGACAACCCGACCTCGTGCGCCAGCTCCACGTTCTGCATGCGGCCGTCGCGCTGCAGCGCGCTCAGGATCCGGCGGTCGATGGCATCCAGTTTCATTTGGCATCCGATTCCAAAAAAATCATGTATCAAGCGTTCGATGCCAAATTCTGCGAAATATCTGGCGACAACGCAATCCGATTCGAGTCAAAAAAGCAGACAATCCCTCCCCCGAAGGAGGAGTGATGAGCAGTAGCGTTTCAACGTCGTCCGGGCTTCGCGACAAGCCCGCGTATCTTGCCGAGATGGGTCGCGGGTTGCGCGCGGCGCTGCCCGTCATGCTGGGTTTCGTGCCGTTCGCGCTCGTGCTGGGCGCACAGGCGGCGCAAAAGGGGCTGAGCCTGTTCGAGGTGCCGATGATGACGGGCCTGAACTTCGGCGGCGGCTCCGAATTCGCGGCGATCCATCTGTGGACATCGCCGCCGCACATCGCGCTGATCGTCGCGATGTCGTTCCTCGTCAATTCGCGCCACATCCTGATGGGCGCCGCGTTCGAGCCGTATATCCGGCGCCTGCCGCGCCGCCGTGCGTTCCTCGCGCTGTTCTTCATGTGCGACGAGAGCTGGGCGATGTCGCTCGCCGACGCGCGCTCGCGCTCGGCCGCGCACATCAGCGTCCCTTACTACGCGGGCGTGTGCTCGGGGCTCTACCTGACGTGGATCTCGATGACCACGCTCGGCGCGGCGGTCGGCCCGACGATCGGCAACGTCGAACAATACGGCTTCGACATGGCGTTCACGGCCGTGTTTCTGGTGCTGCTGCGCGGCATGTGGAAAGGCGTGCGCGCGAGCCGCCCATGGTTCGTGAGCCTCGTCGTCGCGGCGGCCACCCATCTCGCGCTGCCCGGCGCGTGGTATGTCGCCGCCGGCGCATGCGCGGGGCTGATCGCCGCGCTGCTGTGGGAGCCGCGCGATGCCTGAGCTTCCGGATTTCAGCACGGTCGCGACGATCGTGCTGATGGCGTCGACCACCTACCTGTCGCGCATCCTCGGCTACGTGCTGCTGCGCAACCGCACGCTGAGCCCGCGGATGGCGTCGGTCATGGAGAACGTGCCGGGCTGCGTGCTGATCTCGGTGATCGCGCCGGCCTTCGTGTCGACGCGCCCGGCCGATCTGCTCGCGCTCGCGATCACGCTCGTCGCGGCGACGCGCCTGTCGATCCTGCCGACCGTTATCGTCGGCGTCGTGTCGGCCGGCCTGCTGCGCCATCTGCTCGGCTGAGCGGGTCCGGCCGCCACACCGGCAACACACGCGATGCGCCCGTTTCACGTCCGCGCCGACCGGCGCCACGGGCGCGACACGACGATCCGCGCGCCGGAGTGCTAGCCTTGTGGCTTGCGCCATGCCGCACTCCCCTCTCATTGCCCTTCGCGAGGATCGTCCCGATGCCAGAAACCCGCCCGCTGTTCGACCGTGTCCTGCTCACCAACGACGACGGATTCGACGCTCCCGGCCTTGAAATACTCGAACAGGTCGCCACGCAACTCGCGCGCGAAGTGTGGATCGTCGCGCCAGCCGAAGATCAGAGCGGCACGTCGCACTCGCTGAGCCTGCACGAACCGCTGCGCGTGCATCGCAAGGGCGAGCACCGCTTCGCTGTGCGCGGCACGCCGGGCGATTGCGTCGCGATCGCGGTCAGCCATCTGATGAACGGTGCGCGGCCCGACGTCGTGCTGTCCGGCGTGAATCGCGGCGCGAACCTCGGCACCGAAACGGTGTTTTCCGGCACGGTCGGCGCGGCCATGACGAGCATGCTGGTCGGCGTGCCGGCCATCGCGCTGAGCCAGGCGTTCGCCGATCGCAACGCAGTGCCGTGGAACACGGCGCGCGCGCATGCGCCGGACGTCATCCGCCGGCTCGTCGCCGCCGGCTGGGACAGCGATGCGTGCCTCAACGTGAATTTCCCGGCGCGACCGGCCGGGGACGTACGCGGCCTGAAGGTGACGAGCCAGGGTGCGGGCACGCTGCAGGGCGTCGAGATCGTGTCGGGACGCGATCCGCGCGACATCGAATATCACTGGCTGAAGCTCGCGCGCGCACCGCGCGAGGACGATGCGAATTCCGAAACGGTCGCGCTGGGCGAAGGGTATATCGCGGTCACGCCGCTGAAGTTCGAGCGCACGCACGAGCACGCGCTCGCGCGGCTGCGGTCGAACCTCGGCTGATCGCGCGCGCCTTCGAACGGCCTGGCGGTTGCGCGACATGCGTTGCCTGCGCGCCGCCGCATCCCCGCATCGCCGCATCGCCGCATCGCCGCATCACTGCATCACTGCATCACTGCATCACGTCAGATTCAACCCGCCGTCGAGCATCACGATCTCGCCCGTCACGTAGTCGGAGGCGACGAGCATCGCGACCGTCTGGGCGATATCGTCCGGCGTCGCCGCGCGGCGCATCGGCGCGTGCTCGCGCCAGAGCTGCTGCGCTTGCGTCCAGTCGGCGGTCAGCGGCGTATCGACGAGCCCCGGCGCGACCGCGTTGACGCGAATCGCCGGCGCGAGCGTACGCGCGAGCAGCCGCGTCGTGTGATTGAGCGCGGCCTTCGCGGCCGCATACGGAATCGACGCACCCTTCGGCCGCACACCCGCATGCGAACTGACGTTCACGACGCACCCGGCCCGCCCGTGCGACGCCGCCTCGCGCAGCGCGGCCTGCGCTTCGGCGACGAGCCTGAACGGCGCGATCACGTTGATCTCGTGCATCTCGCGCCACACGTCTGGCGTGGCCGCCGCGAGGTCGTCATGCGGAATCACGCGGCTGGCGCCCGCATTGTTGACGAGCACGTCGAGCCGCCCGTGCACGGCGAGCGCATCGCGGATCAGCCGCACGCGCTGCGCATCGTCTGCGAGATCGGCCTGCACATAGGCCGCGCCGAGTTCACGCGCCATCGCACGCCCGGCGTCGGCCGAACTGCGCGAATGCAGGATCACGGCGTAGCCGTCGGCCGCCAGGCGGCGGGCGACAGCCGCGCCGATCCCCGACGTCGAGCCGGTGACGAGCGCGACCGGCTGGTGCACACGCAACGCGCGCGGCTCGGCGGCAGCTTCGGTGTCGGGAGCCGTTTCGGCAATCGGGGAAGACATCGGCGGGAGCGGCGCGTCCATGGCGTGAACCCTGTCAGTGGCGTTCCCGCATCATAAGCGCGACGGGGCCGCGAGAAGCAAATTCGTCCTTTGGATCACTGCCAACGGTACATGAGCCAGAACACGAAGCCCGCCACGGCCCCCAGGCCCACGAACGCAAGAAACCCGAAAACGACCGCCAAGCCGCCTTTGAAAACATCGTCATCCCGGACGGCGGTGTAAATGAAATAGATGGCAATCCACGTCAACAACCCCGTGACGCTGCCGCACAGGCACGATGAAAACACGGACACGCGCCAGTATTTCATGACCAGCAGATATTGCGGGATCCCGAACGCTGCAGTACCGAGGTAGGCGATTGGAACAGAATATTTGAGCGACCCGGGATCGTGGGTCAAACGCGCCCACACCAGGCCGGGCACGAGCGCCGCGAGCGCAAAAGCAAGAAAAGGGATCTGACTCATCGAGGTAGGCGGCACGCTGCTGCAACCCTTCTCCGGAGATGACGTGCAATCGGCCGTCACCGCTGTTTCGGCAGCTCGACGTACTCTTCGAGTTCGCCGGCGATATAAAGCCGCTTGCCGATGCGCGGGTATTCGCATACGTCGTGTTCGAGCCGCTGCCCGCCGACGAGCAACTCCAGCGGCGCATCGCCGGTGTTCTGCACCGTATGCGCTTCGCCGCCGCGCGGAAATCCCAGAAAATCGCCGGGACCGATCTCACTGGCGCGCTCGCCGATCGTCACCGTGCCGGTGCCGGAC
Source organism: Burkholderia sp. MSMB1072 (assembly GCF_001524725.1). NCBI lineage: Bacteria > Pseudomonadati > Pseudomonadota > Betaproteobacteria > Burkholderiales > Burkholderiaceae > Burkholderia > Burkholderia sp. MSMB1072. The sequence goes on along the minus strand of NZ_LOYC01000042.1, from coordinate 17,738 downwards.
AGCACGTACACGAATTCTTCTTCGTACAGGTGGCGGTGATATTCGGCCGATTCGTGACCGGGCATCAGCGTGAGCAGATGAACGCCGAATTGCGTCAGGCCGGTCAAGTCGCTGAGTTGTCGCTTCAGACGAACGGCATTGGGATTGAGCGAATGCACCTCGCGCGTCGGTTCCATCTTCGCGATATCGGCGGCTTTCAGCAGTTCCCGGGGAAAGGGAGTCGACATGGGGACCTCGCAAGCGTGAATGCTTCGGTTGAACGCACCGCGCCGACGCGGCCGGTGCAGCGGCTATTGTCCGACATTTTCGCGCTTGCAGACATAACGCAGCCCCGCAGGCCGTGTCGCACCTCATCGCATGCAGTAAAGTTGCATACGCAACCATTTCAACCGTGGACGAAGCGCGACACTCAACCCACGTGTACGCCGCGCAGCTTCGTCAGCAACGCGACGAGACGATCGATGTGTGCATCCTCGGTGCGCCACGACGACACGCTGATCCGGAACGCCGGCCGCCCCTGCCACACGGTCGTGCCGAACCACACGTCGCCCGACGCCTGCGCGGCTTCGACGATCGCCGCCGTTTCCTCGTCGGTGCCGGCGCGCACGAGCACCTGGTTCAGCACGACACGATTCAGCACGTCGTAGCCGGCCGCACGCAGGCCGTCCGCGACGCGTGCCGCCTGCGCGCAATGCCGCTCGACCATCGTCGCCACGCCGGCGCGGCCGAGCGAGCGCAGCGCGGCCCACACGGGAATGCCGCGCGCGCGCCGCGAGAATTCGAGGTTCAGGTTCTTCTGCGCATCCTGCGCGCCGATCAGATAGACGGCGTCGCTGTTCATCGCGGTGGCGAGCGCGGCCGCATCGCGGCAGATCACCATCGCGCCGTCGTACGGCGTGTTGAGCCATTTGTGGCCGTCGGTCGTCCAGCTGTCGGCACCGTCGATGCCGTCCGTCAGCGTGCGCTTGGACGACGCCCGCGCCCACAGGCCGAACGCGCCGTCCACGTGCACCCACGCGCCGGCCGCCTTCGCGGGCGGAATCAATGCCGCGAACGGATCGAATTCGCCGGTGTTCACTTCGCCGGCCTGCACGCAGAGAATGGTCATGTCGTCGAGCGGCGGCAACTGCGCCGGGTCGATCCGGCCATGCGTATCGACCGGCGCGACGACGATGCGCTTCATCCCGAAGCCGAGTACGCGCAGCGCCTTCTTCACCGTGATGTGCGCGAGCGCGGAGATCACGACTTTCACTTCCGGCGCGCCGATCAGCCCATCCTCGTCGATATTCCAGCCCTTGCGCGCGAGCAGCGCGCGCCGCGCGGCCACCAGCGCGACGAGCGTACAGGCCGTCGCGCTGGTGCCGAAGCCGACCGCGCTGCCTGCGGGCAGCCCGAGCGCATCGACGACCCAACGCGCGGCCTGGCGCTCGAGCGTCGCCGCCACCGGCGAATTCGCATACGACGACGCGCACTGGTCCCACGCGAGCATCAGCCGCTCGGCCGCTGCCGCGGCCGGCAGCGTCGCGCCGATCACGAAGCCGAAGTAATTCGGGCCGTTCGATGCGACCGTCGCGGGCGTGCCGCACTCGTCCAGCAGGCGCAGCACGTCGTCGGCCGGGCGGCCCACGTCGGGCAGCGGTTCGTCGAACGCGGCGAGACCGGCGAGCGCCGCCGCATCGGGAAACGCGCGCCGCTCGTTCGTTGCGGCCAGATACGCGTGCGCGCGCCGATCGGCGTCGGCCAGCAGTGCAAGTTCGTCCATGTCGGTTGCCTCGGTCAGGGTCAGAGTTTCGAGAGATCACGGCCAAGCTGCTGCAGCGCGCCGTCGATCCGCTTGTAGTACGTGAACTTGCCGACGCGGGTCGCCTGCACGAGCCCTGCGTCCGCGAGGATGCGCATGTGGCGCGTGGTCGTGGCCGGCGCGATGCCGAGCTTCTCGGTGATGTACGTGCAGCACACGCCCAGTTCGTCGAGATCGCCATGCGGTTGCGGCGGGAAATGCTTGCGCGGCTGCTTGAGCCAGCGCAGCACGGCCAGACGGCTTTCGTTGGCCAAGGCGCTGATGCGGGTGACGTCGTCCATGAGGTGCGGGTTCGGTTACGTTTTGAATATTAGCTAAATGACGAAATGCGGGCAACGGGTCCGAACGACGGTTTCGGCCCGCGATGCCGCGCGCCGTTGCGCCTCCTCGCGCATTCGATGCGATCGCAGCGAGACCGGCGCCGCAACGTCTCGCAGGCCGCGCGGGCCACGTGCCTTTACGCCAGCGCCTGCGCGAGTCTATCGATCAACGCCCGCACGCGCCGCGGCTGCGCGACACTTCCCGGATAGACGATCTGCAGATCCACGTCGCCCGGCGAGAACGCATCGAGCACCTCGACGAGCGCACCCGACGCCAGGTCCCGCTCGACGTCGACCAGCGACTTCAGCGCGACGCCGTGCCCGGCGATGCACCACGCGCGCACGAGCGCCCCGTCGTTGGCGACGCGCCGCCCGCGCACCGCCACGCGCTTCAACGCGCCATCGATACTGAACGGCCATTCGGCATACAGCTCCTGGCCGAAGCGCATCACGATGCAGTCGTGCCGGCCGAGATCGTCCGGGTGTATCGGCCTGCCATGCGCGGCGAGATACGCAGGCGACGCACACACCACGCGCCGCGCCCGGCCGAGCGAACGGCTGCGCAGCGAACTGTCCGCCAGCGTGCCGCGGCGGATCGCGAAATCGAGCCCCTGCCCGACGAGGTCGACATACCCGTCGCCGAGATGCAGGTCGACCGTCACGCCCGGATGTTCGGCCAGGAATGCGTCGACGACGGGCACGACGCGCTCGCGCCCGAGATCGGCCGGCGCGCTCAGCCGCACCGGCCCCGACAGCGTCTGCACGCCCAGTCGCACGCGGCTTTCGAGTTCGTCGGCCTCGGCCAGCAAACGTCGCGCGCCGTCCACCAGCGTGCGCCCTTCGTCGGTCAGGCTGATCGCGCGCGTCGTGCGCGTGAGCAGCGCCGCGCCGTAGTGGCGCTCGAGCGCCGTCAGCCGCTCGGACACCGTGGCCGGCGACAGGCCGACCTCGCGGCCGGCCGCGGCCAGCCCGCCCTTTTCCACGATGCGCAGGAACAGCGCCAGGTTGTCGAGCAGCATTGTTCGCTCCTTCCGAAGGATATTTTCGTCATCTTCGGGATTATCGGGAAAAGGCGCAAACGATACATTGGTCGCCTGACGATCGACGCGCGGCCGTGCCGCGCTCACACGACGAGAGAAAACGCCCATGGAATACCGTACGCTCGGCCGCTCCGGCCTCAAGGTTCCCGTCCTGAGCTTCGGCGCCGGTACCTTCGGCGGCACCGGCCCGCTGTTCAGTGCATGGGGCAATACTGGCGTCGACGAAGCGCGCCGCCTGATCGACATCTGCCTCGAAGCGGGCGTCAACCTGTTCGACACGGCGGACGTGTACTCCGACGGCGCGTCCGAGCGCGTGCTCGGCGCCGCACTCAAGGGGCGCCGCGACCAGGTGCTGATCTCGACCAAGACCGGCCTGCCGACCGGCGACGGCCCGAACGACGCAGGCACGTCGCGCGCGCGGCTGGTGCGCGCCGTCGACGACGCGCTGCGCCGTCTCGACACCGACTACATCGACCTGCTGCAACTGCATGCGTTCGACGCCGGCACGCCGGTCGAGGAAGTGATGTCGACGCTCGACGATCTGGTGCGCGCAGGCAAGCTGCGCTATATCGGCGTGTCGAACTTCGCCGGCTGGCAGATCATGAAGTCGCTCGCGGCCGCCGACCGGCACGGCTGGTCGCGCTACGTGGCGAACCAGGTCTACTACTCGCTCGTCGGCCGCGACTACGAGTGGGACCTGATGCCGCTCGGCGCCGATCAAGGCCTCGGAGCGCTCGTGTGGAGCCCGCTCGGCTGGGGCCGGCTCACCGGCAAGATCCGGCGCAATGCGCCGCTGCCCGAAGGCAGCCGCCTGCATGAAACGGCCAGCTACGGGCCGCCGGTCGACGACGAACGACTGTACGACGTGGTCGATGCGCTCGACGCGATCGCGGAGGAAACCGGCAAGACGGTGCCGCAGATCGCGCTGAATTGGCTGCTGCAGCGCCCGACCGTGTCGTCGGTGATCGTCGGCGCGCGCAACGAGGAACAGTTGCGGCAGAACCTCGGCGCGGTCGGCTGGGCGCTGACCGATGCGCAGATCGCGAAGCTCGACGCGGCGAGTGCGGTGGAAGCGCCTTACCCGTACTTTCCGTATCGCCGGCAGGAGGCGTTCGCGCGGCTCAATCCGCCGATGCGGGGGTAAGTGGCCACGGCGACGCGGCGCGACGGTCAGCGCCGCCGTGGTCCGCCGTGGCACCAGAAAGCGCGACCGCCATGAGCCTACCCATCGCGCCGCGAACTTCCTATCGTAGCGGCCTGCGACGTTCCGGTCATTCGGCCCCTGTACGACGGGCCGCCTTCACGGCATTTTTCGTCGACCGTCATCCGATGGTCCGTCAGAAATCAACCTGTTTGATCCTGATGTCCGCACGCGGAGGGTCGAACTCGATGTCTCCGGCATCAGGCTCCTCGGCGGCGCCGAGCCGCACGACCTTGTCGGTCGGCCCGATGACCGAACGCCGGTGTGTGATCGCGATCACCGTGACGTCACGGGCCAGCAGCCGCACGTGCTCCATGATGTCGCGCTCGGTGGCTTCGTCGAGCGCGGAGCTCGCCTCGTCGAGAAACAGCACGGTCGGCTTGCCGTACAGCGCACGCGCGATCGCGATGCGCTGGCGTTCGCCGCCCGACAGCTTCAGCCCGCGTTCGCCCACGGTGGTCCGAAAGCCGTCCGGCAACCCTTCGACGAACGGCAGGATCGTGGCCTTCGCAGCCGCGTCGCGCAGGCGTTGCGCATCGCGCGGGCGGCCGAGCAGGATGTTGTCCTCCAGGCTTTCGTTCAGCAGCACGACGTCCTGCGGCACGACGGCCACCGTGCCGTACCAGTCGGCGCGGTCGATCGCCGCTAGATCGACGCCGTCGACCAGAATGCGCCCGGCGGTCGGCTCGATCGATTTCAGCGCCAGCTTGAACACCGTGGATTTCCCCGCGCCCGTTTCGCCGACGACGAACGTGATCGCGCCGCGCTCGGCGACGAAGGCGACATCGGTCACGCCGCGGCCGTTGCCGTACGCATAGCCGACGCGGTCGAACACCATGCGTCCTTCGCGCGGCACGAACGTCGACGCATGCGACACCTGCCGCTCTTCGGGTGCCGCCCACATCGCCGCGAACGGCACGAGCGTCGCCCGGGCGCGCGCGATTTCGTCGATGGACCGCGCGATCATGTCGAACGGCTGGTTGAGCTGCAGCAGCAGCGTGTTGAACAGCACGATGTCGCCGATCGACAGCATGCCGGCCGCGTGACGCGGCAGAAGCAGCCAGAACGTCACGGCGAACTGGATCGCGAGGCCGAGGCCCAGCAGCGCGAGATAGCCGACGTGCCGCGCCACGTAAGCACGCCAGTTGTCCCGCACGATCCGCGCCTTGTCCGCGAAACGCTCGTTCATCCAGCGGTGGCTGCCAAAATGCCGGAGCGTTTCCATCGCGTTGATCGCGCCGCCGACGAACCGCGCATTCTCCTGTCCGGCTTCGACCGCACGATCGAGGAATGCACGCGAGCGGCGCGCAGACACCACCGCGATCGCCACCGCGATCACGCCGTACGCAGCGGCGATCGCCACCACCTCGAGATTGATCAGCGCGCCGAGCGTCACGAGCGTCAGCACGATCTGCAGCACGCCGGGAATCAGGCCCATGAGGCCGAGCTGCACGAGCACCGCCAGCGACGAACGCCCGCGCGCGTTCGCGTTCTGTATTTCCGCCGGATTGTGTTCGACGAAGAAGGCCGTGGTCTTCTTCAGGATGCGCGCGAAGAAACGCGTGCTCAGGACGAATCCCAGATTTTCCGCGCTCATGAACGCCAGATACTGCACCACGCGTTGCAACGCACTTGATACGCCCAGCAGGACGGCATAGAGCAGGAAGCCGGGAATCAGCGCGCCGAGCGTGCCACGATGCGATAGCGCATCGATCAAGCGCGAGAACAGATAGGGCGCGGCAACGGCGCTCGTACTCGAGAGCACGACGACCACCGCCACCGCCAGCAACATCCAGCGATCGGCTTTCCAGTAGGCCCGCAGGACCTCGGCGATCGGATTCGGCACGTGGTGTTCGTTCATGGCGCGAAGAACGGGGCGCGGTGCGGCTCGTTGGCGACAGGCGGCCGAAAAGTCTAACAGAATCGCGCCGACTGCTTTGGTAGCCTCAGGGATACACAATCTTCGTTTTTTGGGAGTTTTTGTATCCCTAGGGCTACAACTTCGACGTGCCGATTCGTAGCAGAGGGATCGCAATCGGAATCAACTTGGCAATTTACGATGCCTAGGGACTACAAATGACAACACTTGCCGATGTCGGAGAGATGCTGAAAGATGTTCGCTACGCAGCAGGTCTTTCACAGAAAGAACTGACTGAGCACGCCGGTGTCGCACGCACGACGCTTGCACGCATGGAAACGCTTGCGCGAGGCGACATGTGCGTATCTGCGCTCGTTCGCCTCCTCGAGGCTGCAGGATATGATCTGCGAGCTGGTCAAGCGCGGGCACGGGCGCACGCTGGACGACGTGCTGGCCGAACAACGCGCGATGGGAGACGCGTGACATGCGCCTTCACGTCTACGTGAAAGGCAGTCAGCCAGTAGGAACAAGCCCAGGCTTCTCTCACCCCACCGGCCGCGCCTTGATCCACAAAAACAACGGCACACGCGCCCACTGCTTCAACTGGTCCGTATCGGCGCGATCTGGCGGCGGCTCGCGCAGCGACACGATCGCGAACCCGGCCGCTTCCAGCGCCTCCATATATGCCTGCAGCGGCAGCGACCAGCCCGCGAAATGCATCGACAGCCCGTCGCGCGTTTCCACGCCGTCGAAATGCTCGCGCCCGAAATAGCTGCCCGTCAGCACGAACGGCGCATCGGGCTGCGGCCCGGCGAATCCGCCGCGATCGCGAAACGGATGCACGAGCGAGATGAACAGCATGCCGCCGGGCTTCAGCACGCGGCGCGCCTCGTTCAACGCGCCCTGCATGTCGTCGAGATCCATCAGCACGTTGTACGCCATCACGAGATCGAAGCTGGCCGCATCGAACGGCAGCGCGGCCGCGTCGGCCCGCCGATAGCGATGCGCGGAATCCGCGCGACGCGCGGCATCGAGCATCGCGGGCACCGCGTCGCTCGCGGTCACGTCGTAGCCGAGCGCCTTCAGTTCGCGGCTCACGCGGCCTTCGCCGCAGCCGATCTCCAGCGCGGCGCCGGTGCCCCGACCGATGTAGGCCGCGAGCCCCGCGCGATATTTCCAGAACGCATCGTGACCCGGCTTGCCGGCCCAGCCGATCCATTGGTCGGCGACCCGCGTCCAGTGTTCGGTAATGGCTTTCGTGTCGGTCATGCGTGCTCCCGCCCGGTATGCGTCGTTGGCTCAGGATGCGCATCGTAAGCCGAAGCGGCGCACGCGTGCACCGATTACCCCGTTTGGCCAGTTTCCGTTTCAGGTCACGGCGTTCTACAGTTACGAGAACGCCACCCGCGCCACCGCGCATCGCCCACGCTCGACGATGCGTACCCGATTCCGAGGAAAGCCCATGCCGAGTATCTTCGCCGCGCCCGCCGATGCCCCGCCAAGTCCCGTCGCGGCGGAAACGCGCATGGTACACGACGTGGCAACGCTGAAGCTGTCCGATTACCGCTCGGCGGACGGCGCGCCGTGGGTCATCTCGACCATCACGCCGGCCGCGGACAGCGGCGCGAACGTCACCGGCACGACGTATTTCGACACCGCGAAAGGCCGGACTGTTGCGGTACCCGACGCACGCCGCCGCTATGCGAATCGCGGCACCTGGCAGGTCGTCGCGAGTTCGAGCCCATCGGTGCCTGCTACCGGCCGCTACGACTGGCTCACGCTCGCGTGGTTGCCGATCAACCGGCGCCCGCTGCCGCAAACGCCCGAGCACCTGTATTCACCGTTCATTCGCGGCGGCACGATCGTCTATCGGTGGAACCCGGCCGCGCAAGGCGGCGAGCAGTTCGGCAACGTCCGGATGATCTTTCCCGAGTGGGCGCAGCAGGTGGCCGACGCGTTGCGGTCCGCGCCCGCTGCGGTGCGGGACGGCGCGTCGTCGGCCCCACCACCGGCGCTCGATCGCGTGAAAGCAGGCACGAACCCGATGACCGCCGTGCTCGACTTCGGCGATGCGCTGCGCGAGGAACCGGTGGAACGGATCGTTGCACGGCTGCCTGCGCTGCTGCGGGTGCAGGACCGGCACGAACTATCGGCGATCGTGTTCCTGTGCCTGTCCGCGGCGCGCGATGAAGACCGGCCGCGCTTCGTCGAAACGATCGACGCGACGATCGCGGCAGTCGACGACCGCGCACGCCTGCTGGCGATCGCGTATGGCGCGTTCGCCGCGGGGCGAGCGCAATCGGTTCCATTCCGCGACAGGACGCTCGATATGCTCATCAACGATATATTCGGTGCGCTGAAACAGCGGACGGCGGCACTCGGTGTGCCGGTCGCGCAGGGGTCGCCGTGGTACGAATTCTTTACCGCGTATCGGCTCGGTGGAATGGGTTCAGGCAACGTCCGGTGACGAAGCACCTCGCGTGCGAACGAAACGAACGGCGAACTCACGGAGCGATAGCAGCCGTCTGCCGCATCGTTCACTTCGCGCACGAGTGAATGCCCTGTGCTCGCATCTGGCAGCGTTCCTATTCCGTTGAATCAGCCGATATGCACCGGAGCGCGGCCGCGCCCACCGACCGCCACAAGGCATTCACGCACGCGCGCGCGCATGACGATGAAAAAGCGGCCGCTCGCGAGCGGAGCGGCCGTCAAGGAGAGATCCCTATACGGGATACCGGCGGACACCACACCAGACCGGCCTGCGTATTGTTGACGAACGATATGCTGCTGACCATCAGACCGGTCTGATTCGCTGCATGGTGGCGTGAACCTCGCGCAGCCCTCGAGCTCTCCGCACGTGTATCGCGATCCGCAACACGCCGTTACGCTCTCGAAGGGAACCCCTGGACGCGACAACCGGTCGAACCGCCGACGCGGCCGTCGATGGCTTCGCCGCCGCGGCGGACAATCCCGTCGCCGGCCCCGCTCGAACACATCCATTCTTCCTATCTCATGCTGAGCATCGGTCCATTCTCGATCCGCGTCGTCGCGGTAGCCGTCGCCGCGCTGCTGGCGTGGCTCGTCGCGCGCTTCGTCCAGCGCCGTCCTCCCGACGGGCATCACAAGACCGCGTCGAGTCTGATCCTCGACGTGCTGCTGCTCGGGTTGATTGCCGCGCGAGTCGCTTATGTCGCGCAATGGTGGCCGGACTATGCGACGTCGCCGCGTGCGATCGTCGCGCTCGGCGATGGCGGCTTCGACGCGCGCATCGGTATCGCAGCCGCGTTGGTGTTCGCGGGCTGGCGCCTGCGCCGCCTGCCCGCGCTGCGTCGGCCCGTGCTAGCCGGCATCGTCGCGGGCCTCGCAGCGTGGGGCATCGCGCAAGGCACGCTGGCGACGTTGCAGCGCGGCGCGCCGTCGCTTGCCGCGATGCCGCTCCAGGCACTCGATTCAACGCCCGTGTTGCCCGCGGGCTTCGTCGGCAAGCCGGTCGTCGTGAACCTGTGGGCGACGTGGTGCGCGCCATGCCGGCGCGAGATGCCGATCCTCCAACAAGCGCAGCACGACCATCAGGGCATCACGGTGCTGATGCTCAACCAAGGGGAAAATGCGCAAGCCGTGCGTACGTTCCTCGAGCAGCAGGGCCTGCACTTCGATCACGTATTGCTCGATCCTTCGCTGCACGCGATGCACGCGTACGGTTCGCGTGGGCTACCGACCACGCTATTCTTCAACGCGAAAGGAGAACTCGTCGAATCACACATGGGCGAGCTGACCGCCGCGCGACTGAAGGACACCGTCACGCAACGCTTGAGCCGGTAACGCGCGGCGCGCCGGCCGCGGCCGCCCGCGCCAGGCTGTGACGATTCGCCTCCCATGCCTGCTCCTTGATGTCACCCTCAGGGAATCGTGCTTCGTCATGACGCGCTCCTCATGATTACGTTAGCCTGCCTGCAAGCCGATTGACCGTACCAGACCAAGGGGGAAAAGCTGCGCGCCGGAGCAAGCCGTTTCCCACCCTGACGCGCGCCGACTGAACGATAACCCGTTGAGTGATTTCGTCGCCTCGCGTATGTCCGGCGCACGCACGATCGCGATCAATCCCTTTCCAATGGCGGATCGATCTCGTGGTGCTCACCGCCCCTACTCCGCTGTCGTTCCGGGGCATACGAACTGCGCGGCCGTTCGGACAATTGGGCGCGCCGCGATTGCGCGACAGCGCTATCCCGCGGCAGCGCTTCGGGATCCAATCGCCGCACCGGCATGCGCCGCACGAACTCCACAACGCGCATCGCCATGGCACGGTCTTCAGGCTCGACAGAGTTGGCCAATGCGTGCGCAAGCTCGCGCCAGACGCTCAATGATTCGATATGCGCGCGCCACAGTGAGCGTTGCGCCCTCTCGCTAATCATAGGCTGGTAAAACCGCGGAGCAACGCCGCGAGAGGCCATCCGAACAACGGCCTGTTTCGGCAAGCGCTGCGTCTGGCCGCGCACCAGTCTCGGCGTCGCATTAGCCTCCACGCCCTGTTCGCGCAACTGTCGAGCAAACTCGTCTCGCCAGTGCCGCAGATCCTGCCTGCGCGGATTCATACGCCGCCCGTCAGGACCACGCACCTGAACGCACAGATGCACATGAGGATGTGCTTCGTCATCATGCTGGGCAAACACATACGGTCGTCCATCTCCAAAAATCTCCCGTGCAAACGCTCGGGCCGCATTGCGCACCGCCTTGCCGCTCGTACCGGGCGGCATCGACAGCATCACATTGAACGTTTCACGATGTCGGCTCTGTTCCGGTAGTCCCAAGCCGCCCCATTTCCATTCCTCGCACAGATCCTGCAATGCGGCATCCCCGGCGATCACACGTGCGTCCTGATCCTCTAGTCCGACACGACCGTGGCGCGAGATATATTGCAAGTGGCGGCGTACCGCACCCATGCCCTGGGCGCCCGAAGCGCGATTTGTAATCCGTACCATAACTTCGGGGGCACGCCGGAGCGTCAAAGCCAGCCGCTCACGCATGCGCTGTGCGTCGCATGGTAGCGGGCCGTGCGACAAATAGAGGGCGCGTGAGTGCCACAGCGGCTCGGGGAATAACCGATCTCCCCAATTGACCAGAAGCGAGTCGACATAGGCTTTAGGAAACGGCATATCAGCGGCTCCATCGGTCTAGATTACTTTGTAGATGTTTCACCACCGTGCGCAAGTGCGCGTCGATCTTGCCGCGAAGCTGCTCCCAATCGAATCCCTCCATGCGCTCGCTAGCATCCGTGTGCCTCGCCAGTTCGTTCAGTCGCGTACGAATTGCAGCAAGTTGTCGATTCGACTCCGCGAGCAGCATTAGTTCGCGGTTTCCGAACTGTGGTTGATTTGTCAGGTGTGCCCGAACCAATGCGGCAATCCATCGATTCGGCGTAAAGCCGTGCAGATAGGCCTGTCCTTTGACACATTCCAGTTCGGCACGCGCGAGCCCCACTCCGATTCGTACTTCGCGCTCGCTCAGCGGTTCGAGCAACCGCGCCATGTCCGGCGGCTCGACAGTAATTCCCACCGTCTCGGCCACGAGTCGGCGCAACCCTTCGCCCGGTAGCACGCCACGCTGCGCACACCAGGCCGCCCAGATGGGTTTGAGCGTACCCAGTTCAACAGCAACGCGTGTTCGAGTTCTCGATCCCATGTCCGTCTACCTTTCAGGTATCGCAGGCAACGCAAGCACACGCTCGACTTCCCGCTGCTGCAAGCGCGCTCACCTTTGTTTCGCTTGCCATGTTCGTGTGGACACCGCCTGCGGGACGAAGGCCCGCGGTAGGGGAGGCTCGCCCCCGTCGGCGCGAAATGCGTCGAGCATGCGCGCGGCGCCTTGCTTGACACGATCGAGCGAGCGGCCGCGGAAACCCTGCTCGCGCATGGCTGCCACGAACGTGGCAAGCTGGATTGCATGAATATCGGGCGTCGACTGGCGCAGCATTACGTCCCGTGAGTGCTCGGAATCAGCTACGCATACATCTCGAGGCAGCGACACGTTAGCTGGTTCGTCGCAGATGCCAGAGATATCGGTAGACCCGGGATCAACTTGAGCATCCATGCGCGGATTCCGTGCGGCTTGTTTGCACAAACGAGCGCGGGCTGCGTCGAACTCTCGTTGCCAACGCATGTGTGTCGTTATGTAGCTGGACAGATCGACCAGAGGTCTGCCGGTCGCACTGTGTCGATCGGATTTAATCTCCAGTGGTAAATCCGGCTCGATCATGTTCGTGATCGGATCTGCGCCAGTCTCGTGTGGTGACAACCAGTCACGTTCATCCATGACGAACCTCGCCTATCGTTCGATCTGTAAGGCCAATCTATGTGGTGAAAATCCGAATACTGCGTATCACGCTATCGACTACCGCGGTGGGTCATCGGTATCGGCCCGACCTTGTGTGCGCGTCTTCGCTTGTGCGAGCGCAGTCGCACGCGCTGCTTTTACACGCTCCCATGACGCACTCTGCAATGCGTCGAGCTTCGCGTCCATGTCTTCGCCCAGTCCCATTTCCCGCGCCGATTTTTTCAGCGAGGCCACCGCACGCTCGAGCTGATCGCGCGCGCGGTCCCACGGATAGACTTTCGCTCGGTCGCCCTCGTAGCCAATTTGTACATCCGCACCGTTTAAGCGATGATTTTCGTTCATCCATCGCAACCGGTCCGAGACAAACGTCATCTGCGTCTTGGCGTGAAATACCACGCTTCGCGGCGCGACCTCTTGAACGAGATAATGTTCGGTATTGAACACCTCTCCTCGATACGGGCCGCCGTGTTCTCGTGGTGTCGCCATCCTTAACGTGGCACCAAACCGATGCTGGGCCAACGCCTTGACTTCCGCCGGCACCACGTCGAGCCCATAAAGCAACGCCCCGGGCGGCCGACGCGATAACTCGACCGCGCTCTCGCTCGACACAGACTCACCCTGCAGGCCGATCCCCGCATCAGAAGGTCTTGCCGTGTGCCCATTGTCTGGCGTTCGCACTGCTGTTTCCCCGTCACTTGAACCGTTCGGCATGGTGTGTTGTCCCGCCTCGCCCGCACCTGCGCCCTTGTCTGCCCTCGCGCGCGCCATATCCTGACCTCCCGCTAGGTTAAATGACATGCTGTTTGCCACCATGTTGTCCATACCTGCGTCAAGCGGTGCAAGTATGGGGCTGCCACGAACAGCGCTTCGTAAAAACTCGCCAAGAGCGCCGATTCCACTGAGCACCGCCATATCGTTGAAGTCTGTCGGTACCTGGTTGTCGATACCAGAGCCTTGCCTGAACTCGGGAGCCACCAATCTCGCCTGGGCATCGCGCGCCGCATGCACGGCATGCGCGTAGCCCGCACCGAGGTCAGCCAGAATAACGAGGTCGGCTTGCGGATACCGCGCGCGCCAGGCAAGTGCCACCTTGAGCAGATTGCCGCTCGATAAGGCGGCAAGCGAGTACCATCCGGTTGCTTGCCATGCCGACACAGCCGTTGCCACGCCTTCGGCGATCATGATCGGCACGCGTACCTCGCCAAGACTTTGCTTTGGTACGGCTTCCCAGCAGCCACCAGCTTTTGCGCCACCCGCCAGTGCGGATTTACGTCCATCACGATCAATCAGCTCGAGCGTCGAGATTCGATCCCCAATACGGACCGGCACGATCAAAACGCGACCACAAAGTGGCTCGTCGGTGCATTTCGGCACGTAGCCGAGCAACACGTGCAACTCCTCCGCTTCGAGCTCACGTAGCCCGGGCACCGACTGGATCCGCTTGCGCGTCAGATAGGGGTGGTCGGGCGCGAGTGGGCGCGCCCATCGCCAGATCGCTCGCGCCTCACGCGCGACGGCGGCTCGTCTTGCCTGGCTTTTTCGCGTGCGTTCGGCCCCACCGTCGACCTTGGGGGCGGAACGCGTCGCGGTAGAACTCGTACGATTGCCAAGCACACGTAAGTCGGCTAGGTCAAACCCATGCCGACTGGCTAGCCAAAACAGCGACGCGAGTGTCTTCCCCCCATTTTGGCTCGCCGAACGCCACGTCACACGGGCGGCTCGCGCATCGTAATTGGATGCCGTTTGGCTCCATGCATCCCATAGATCGAAGCCTGCGTCGCCAAACCCTTGCTTCACCGCAAACGCCATGTCGACCCAGGTCGTATAGTCGTCGGCCGGGATCGTGGACAAAGCGGCACGCACCCGCTCTGTCTCGCTCACGAAGGGACCGTTCATGGGTTTGCTCCACCCGCAGACACCTCGCTGGTACGGGCAGATGTCCGGGTACGGCGCGCACTTTGACACGAGTGCCCTTTGGCCGGTGCAGCCCCGGCTGTACCGGCTTTGTTATCCGACAAATGGCCTCGAGCGCGCGCTGTGTCATCGGTTGGCGCGCCAAACAACGCAAATTGCTGTCCCACGTATGCATCAACGTCCTCGCAACTGATATCGTCCAACGGTTGCGACAAGTCCTGCGGATCCCATGCCTGAGCACTTTCCAGATAATCAGGTAAAACGTGTGCAAGACTCGAGGTATGGGCATTGACTTCGTCGTCTGCCAAGTCCATTACCCGGTGCTCGATTTGAGCAGTAAATCCGGCGATATCTAGTGCCGGCACCATGGGCGCATCCATCAGACGTGACGTGAAGACCGGATCACGCCAGTAGCAAATCCGATCGGCCATAATTGGCCGGGTATTTTCAAGAAGGATGATCTCCTTGTCACGACCGAGCTCTTTGAGTTCCTGCGGCAACATCAACGGCCTGCGCTGTTCGGACAAGCTCTCACTTGTGCCACCTCGGCCCGCGAAGATGCCCCCTGAGCGGCTCGTTGTGCGCGAATGTGTCGTACGCGTGCCCAGCATCTCCGAGTATGCGTTGGCATCTGCCTGCTCGCGAGGTGCAAACAGGATCTGCATCGCATGATTCGTCACGAAGCTTCTCGCGTCGGCACGGCCGTAGACCGATTCGAGTTGGGAAACGGATTGCACAATCGAGAGCAAGCGCAGATCGTAGCCGGCCATGTAGGCCACTGCTCGCGCGAGGATCTGAATTTTGCCGATTGATGTCATCTCATCCAGCAATAGCAGACACTGATATTTCAGATCGGGATTGTTCTGCGGCAGCTCCTTGGTATTCAGATTCACGAGCTGAGAAAAGACCAGATTCATCAGCAGCGCTGCTTCGCTCAGATGGTCTGGCGTTACACCGAGATACACGGACATTCGGCGCTTTCTCACGTCTCTCAAGTCGAAGTCGTTCGCACTCGTTGCCGCATCGACGATCGGATTGGCCCAGATTGTGAGTGGCGCATTAAATGTCGCCAGGATGCTGGCCAGCACCTTTTCGTCGTTGGAGAGAAAGCGATTCAGCGCGTCAACACAGGCTCGGCTCAAACACTGTCGATCTCGCGCCAACACCCGTTGCAAATAGACCTTAAGCGGCATCCCGTTTCCCGAGGACTGGCGTAGTACCTCACCCATTGTCACCGGATAGTCCGGCGCATCGGCCACCTCCGCGTGGCGAGCATCGCGCCATTCGCACAGCAACAGTACGAGCGCGAGGAACAGATTGCGGGCCTGGTCTTTCCAGAATTCGTCGTGTCCACCCGCCGGGTACAGTACATGGCTAATGGCCAGGATGTCGCCCACACGAAACACCCCGTCGCCGATTACGGATAGCGGGTTATACCGGTGCGTTCGGCCATCCTCCGCAAAGGGGTTAAAGAGATATACCGCGTGCCCGTGTGCGTGCCGAAAGCCGGCAGTTAGCTGAAAATTCTCCTGTTTAATGTCGAGCACCACGACAGAATCGGGATAGCTCAGCAGGTTCGGCACGACGACGCTAACACCCTTGCCCGAACGCGCGGGTGCCGCAAGCAACACGAACTGCTGGCCCGTGAAGCGCAGATAGCGACTACGCCAGCGGCCTACGACAAGCGCTGGGTTTGGTGGCGTGAGCAAGCCCTGCCTCATCACAATCCCGCCTTGCGAATATCAGCATCGGTGGCAAAACGCGCGTCGCCGTAAAGCGCCCGGCGCGCTGCCCGCTCAAGCCATACGTAGATGGCAAGCACCGGACTGCCAAAAGCAATGGCCAATCCGATGAAACCCGCACCGGCCAAACGCCTACCCATATTCGGCAGGCCGCCGTCTGACCACGCCAGAAGTGCATCGACCCATGCCGACCAATGCGCGCGAAGCGGATTGAGATGCAAGCTCACGTATAGCGTGCAGGTAGCTAACCACACGGCAACGCAAAGCCCCATCAACATCCCGATGACCACGCAGAGCGTGACAATCGTCGCGCGCCACGAGAACGAATGCCAGTCAGAAATCGGACGTGGCTGTCGCATCACGATTCCCTCCACTCTGATTATCCACCTGCCCGATTCTGTGCAGCGGATCGAACCACACTTCAGTCATCGTCCAGCGTTTGCCAATCTGAGCACCGTGCGAGTCGAGCACCGCCCGCGCCTGCATGTGCGCAACCACGTCGATCGTGAGACACAGCAAGCGCTTAAGCGATGCAACGTCCCACGCCGCGGCCTCCGGGTGCTCTTTGGCCATTAACGCGAAGCGTTCGATGGCAACGCGCGCACTGGAGGCATGAAAGCTCGTCATCGACCCCGCGTGTCCAGTCGTCAGCAGCTTCAAAAAATCGTACGCTTCCGAGCCACGCAACTCGGCAAGCAATACCCGATCGGGTCGCATGCGCATGGCGCTGGCAATCAAGTCGGCGGGCGTGATGCGGGCGCGGCCCTGTTCGCCCTTGCTGTACAAAAGATGCACGCAGTTGTCCAGATGCCAGATGAATAGTTCGCGCACGTCTTCGATCGTCACGATGCGTTCGTTCGACGGCAAATATCGACACAAACTGCGCATAAAGCTCGTTTTGCCAGAGCCAGTGGCACCGACAACGACGATGTTCTTGCGCGCCTGCACGGCGCGCTCAAAGAAAGTCGCAAACTCGCGTGCTTCAAGCCGTTCGATGAGCAACTGGTCTGCTGCATGCAAGGCCGATTTCGCCGTATCGAGGTCGCTCGGGCGATGCCACTGCGTCGTCTCAAAAAGCCCCTCGTCGCGATAGCACTCGAGCGTCTTCCCCTCGGCGGACGGTCGCCTAATCGTTACTGAAACCGAGCCCGGAGGAACCGCTGGCGGTACAGCAATCTGGATGCGCGCGTTGCCCGGCAGCAGTGCTGAGAGCAATGGACGTTCGGCTGAAATGCCCTGATTCGTCAGGGTCGCAATCGCGACGGAAAACGCCATCAGTCGCTCGAAGTCGAGCTCCAAGCGCTCGTGCGCTTGCCAGCCTAGACGAGTTTCAGTTAGTACGCGCTGTGGGCGATTGATCACGAGCTCGGTGACTTCTGCATCTTCGAGCAATGGTGCAAACGGACGCATCAACTCCCTCACCGACGCGTCGTCGGGTAACACGGATAGTGCATCAGTCAGTATGACTCCCGCGGGGCAAAGGCTGGCCTGCCGTGAGGAATCAAGCGCGGGTTAGCATTGCTGCCAGAGCC
>NZ_LOYC01000041.1:0-94781 GCF_001524725.1 Burkholderia sp. MSMB1072 | reverse complement strand
TTGATCGTCTTCGCCTGCTCGTCGGTGAGCAGCGAAGCGTCGAACCTGTCCCACGGAATGTCCTTCTCCATGTCCCAACGGACGGCTTCGAGCGACCTGTAAAGTTCCGGATAAAGCATGGTGTTCATGATGGTCCCACCCCTGTTCTGCGCAATGCGACTTCTCTAAACGTGACTGTTGCCGCGCAAGCGCGCCACGCGCTTTTTGCAGCCAAGACTGTAATTTTACGCGGGAAACCGGCCCGCCGGACGCCGATTCCTTGTCCGGCGGCCAGGCGGCCGCGTTGCCGCCATGGAGCATGCCGCCACCCCGCTCAATTCGGACGGGGCCGGACGCGCATGCCTGAGTGGGGGCCGGCGCTGGCCGGCTCGATGGCGCACCCCGTCCCCTGCCCCACGCGGGTTCCCCGAAAGGTCCCGTGCGGATGCCGAATCGGCGGGCTGCTCGATATGGTATATACGGCGGCGGCCATGATAGCACGCGTGCATGACGGTTCCGAGACGCCGGCCCGGTCGCGTGCCGCCAGCCGCGGTGCGGCGATCGGTCGCGGCCCACCGTCGCGAAAACACAACCTTACAGTGCGCCTGCGCGTGTCAGACCCGCATTTCGCCGGTCGCGAGGCCGTCTTCCGGCGGCGTGCCGGCCGCCGGCGCGCTGCTGCCGTCCGCGTGCGCGATCCAGTCGGCGAGCGTCTCCCGCTGCGCCCGGCCATCGCGGTAGCCGAGCTCGATCAGCTCGCGCGTGAACGCCTCCTCGAACAGCAGGTAGCTGGCGAACGACGCGCCGGCCGGCTGGCTGCCGCCGATCGCGCCGAGCAGCCCGCGCATCGTCGCCGGCATCTGCTTCAGGTGCTTCGCGGCAATCAGCTCGATGCGCTCGGACGGCGCGATCGCGAGCACGTCGACGTGCCGCCAGCCGCTGTCGACTTCGACCTGGTGCGGCAGGTGCTCGATCATCCGGTTGATGTGCTCGATCCGTTCGATGTCCGAGCCGATCGAGTCGAGGAACACGCTCGCGAGCACCTGCTGGCCGATCTGCGCGAGCGTCGGGTAGCCGCGTGCCCGGCCCGCGCCGTTCGCGGCCGGAATCTCGGGCCGCGGATCGGCCGCGCCGATGACGACGATCCGGTGCGCGCCGAAGTGGATCGCCGGCGACAGCGGCGCGATCTGCCGGATCGAGCCGTCGCCGAAGTACTCGATCTGCCCGTCGAGCACGAGCGGCACGGCCGGGAACACGAACGGAATGGCCGACGACGCGAGCAGGTGCGACGCCGACAGGTCGACGAGCCGCGCGGTGCGTTGCGCGCGCCGCCACGCCTGGATCGGCTCGGCGGCCTGGTAGAACGTGAGGTGCCGGCCGCTCGAATAGCTGAGCGCGGTGATCGCGAGCGCGTGCAGCAGGCGCGCCTCGAGCATCTGCTCGATCCGGTGAAAGCTCAGCTCGCGCTGCAGCAGGTGCGCGAGCGGCGTGTTGTCGAGCAGCCCGCGCGGCGAGCGGCGAGCCGCCCAGCCGAACGTCATCGTCGCGAGCCAGCGCGCGCCGGCGGCCGCGATGCCGAGCCAGTCGGTGCGGTACACGTATTCGGCGCGCAGCGGCTCCCAGAATTCGAGCAGGCGCCGCACGCCATGGGAAAAGTCGTCCGCGTGGCTGGCGATCGACGTCGCGTTGATCGCGCCGGCCGACGAGCCGCACACGACCGCGAACGGCAGCGTGTGCCGCCGCGGATCGGCCTCGCGCGCGATCTCGGCCAGCGCCTTGAGCACGCCGACCTGGTATGCGGCGCGCGCGCCGCCTCCCATCAGAACGAGCGCGAGTCGCATGATCGCCCTGCTACCTGCGCCGCATCACGTCGAGCGCTTCGGCGGACGCGTTTCGGGCGACGAAGCGGCCGCCGCGCGGGCCGCGGCCGAACCGGACGGCTTCGCACGCTTCGCGGCGGGCTTGCGCGGCGCAGCCGCGGCCGGCTTCGCGGCCGGTTCCGGCGCGGCAGCGGCCTGCGGCGGCGCGGCGCCCGGCGCGGCAGGCTGCATGCCCGGCTGCGCCATCGCGAGGCTCGCGAGCTGGTTGAATTGCGTTTGCAGCAGATTCCACCAGCCGGCCGGGTCGAACGGCTGCTGCGCGGGGTCGCCCGCCGGCGCATCCGGGGCGGACGCTGCGGCGGCCGATGCTGCGGCGGCCGATGCCGCAGGGTCGGGCGCGGGCGCGGCCTCGCCCGCGGACGCGGTTTTCGCGGCCTGCGCGGCGGCCACAGCCGCTTCCTCGGCCGCCGACATCGAGCTTTGCGCGAACGCACCGAACGCGCGCAGCGTCGCGAGCGTCGCGCGCTGCACCTCGAGCGCCTGGATCGCCGACTGCAGCATCCCGAGATTGAGCTTGAGCCACTGCTCGACCGCACGCAGGTCGGTGATCCGCTTGTCGAGCTCCTCGACGTTCGTGAGCGGCGACATCATGTCGGACATGCTCGACAGCGACGGCGGCAGCCCGTGCGCGGCGCCCGGAAACGGCGCCATCCCGCCGAACGGCGACATCCGGATCATGTCCCACATCCGGTCCATCATGTCGGCGGGCTGGAACCCGGCAAAACCGGCGAAAGGGTTGGCGCCGGAGGCATCGGTCGTCATACGGGCATCCTGGTTGACTGGGGGAGCGAGGCGGCCGCCGTGCGTCGCGCAGCCGCGCGTGGTTCGATCATAGCGCGCACGTCAGAACGGCGCGTCGCCGGGAAACGCGGGCGGGCGCCGCTCGCGCAGCGAACGGATGCCTTCCTGCACGTCGGGCCCCGAAAAACCCATGAATTCGAGCGCGAGCGACGTATCGAAGGTCGGCCCGGCGGTGCGCAGCCAGTTGTTCAGCGCGTACTTGGTCCAGCGGATCGCCGACTGCGACCCGTGCGCGAGCCGCTCGGCCACTTCGTACGCCTTCGGCAGCAGGTCGGCCGGCTCGACCGCGAGCGAGACCAGCCCGATCCGCTCGGCCTCCTCGCCGCTCACGGGCTCGCACAGCATCAGGTAGTACTTCGCCTTCGCCATCCCGCACAGCAGCGGCCACACGATCGCCGCGTGGTCGCCGGCCGCGACGCCGAGCCGCGTGTGGCCGTCGATGATGCGCGCGTCCTTCGCGGCGATCGAGATGTCGGCCAGCAGCCCGGCGACGAGCCCCGCGCCGACGGCCGGGCCATGCATCGCCGACACGATCGGCTTGCTGCAGTTGATCACGTTGTAGACGAGGTCGCGCGCCTCGCGCCATACGCGGGCGCGCACGTCGAAATCGTTCGCCATGTCCTCGACGAGCGCGAGATCGCCGCCCGCCGAAAAGCCCTTGCCTTCGCCGCGGATCACCGCGACGCGCGTGTCGGGATCGCGATCGACGTCGCGCCAGATGTCGGCGAGCTCGCGATGCATGCGTGCGTTCGCGGTCGCGAGGCCGCTGCGGTTCGCGCCCTCGCCGCTCATCACGATGTCGAGCACGCCATGGTCGCGGCGCGTCACCTTCAGTGCTTCGTAACCGCCGTACGCGGCAAGATCGGCCATCTGCTGCTCCTTGTTCGACGTGCTCGAACGCTTGAATCGAGTGTAGCCAAGCCCGCGCGGTCAAACATCGGGCGAAACCCGGCGCGCGGGCCAAAGCCGGGTTTCGCCGCTGCGTGGCGTGCGCCGCGCGGCTTATGCCGCGCCGTCGGGCGGGGCGACCGACTGCTCGATCGCGCCGAAGATCGACTTGCCGGCCGCGTCGAACATCTCGATGCGCACGGTATCGCCGTAGCGCATGAATTCGGTCTGCGGCGCGCCGTGCTCGATCGTCTCGAGGCAGCGCTTCTCGGCGATGCAGCAGTAGCCGCGCTTCGCGTCCTTGTTCGATACCGTCCCGGAGCCGACGATCGAGCCGGCACGCAGGTTGCGCGTTTTCGCCGCGTGCGCGATCAGCTGGCCGAAGTGGAACACCATGTCGGTGCCGGCGTCGGGCTGGCCGACCTTCTTGCCGTTCCAGTGGACGATCATCGGGCGGTGCACGCGGCCGGCGCGCCACTCGTCGCCGAGCTCGTCGGGCGTGACGGCGACCGGCGCGAACGCGGTGGCCGGCTTGCTCTGGAAGAAGCCGAAGCCCTTCGCGAGTTCGGCCGGAATCAGGTTGCGCAGCGACACGTCGTTTGCGAGCGTGACGAGCCGCACGGCTTTCAGCGCGTCGTCGGGCGACGCGCTCATCGGCACGTCGCCGGTGATCACCGCGACTTCCGCCTCGAAATCGATGCCCCATTCCTCGGACGGGCACACGACGTCGTCGCGCGGCCCCAGGAAATCGTCGCTGCCGCCCTGGTACATCAGCGGATCGGTCCAGAACTCGGGCGGCATCTCGGCACCGCGCGCGCGGCGCACCAGCTCGACGTGGTTCACGTACGCGGAGCCGTCGGCCCACTGGAACGCGCGCGGCAGCGGCGCCATGCAGTTGGCCGGATCGAACGCGAACGCATTGCGCGCGCGGCCGTGGTTCAGCGCGTCGTACAGGTCGCGCAGTTGCGGCGCATAGAACGCCCAGTCGTCGAGGACGCGCTGCAGCGTCGGCGCGATCGCATCGGCAATCGCCGCGGTGTGCAGGTCGCGCGACACGACGATCAGCTGGCCGTCGCGCGTGCCGTCCTTCAGCGAAGCAAGTTTCATAGGGGATTGGCCGTTTTAGTGACGATGGAGGGAATCTATTTTACGATGGTGAATCCATGCGGCGCGCCATGATGGCGCACGCCGTTTTCGCCCCGTTTCCTGTCGCATTTTCGCGCACCCGTTGCCCATGCCCGCCAGCCCACTTCCCGACGACGATCTCGCCGACTCCGATACCGACGATGCCACCTCCGGCGAACACGGCGAGAAGGTCCGTTCCGGCATCCAGTCGATCGAGGTCGGCTTCCGCCTGCTCGACGTGCTGACGAGCGAGCCGCGCGCGATGATGCTGCGCGATCTCGCGCAGCGCGCGGGCATGAGCCCGGCGAAGGCGCACCGCTATCTGGTCAGCTTCTCGCGGCTCGGCGTCGTGTCGCAGGATCCCGTCTCGGGCCGCTACGAGCTGGGCGGCTTCGCGTTGCAGATGGGCCTCGCGCGGCTCGCGCGCGTCGACGGCGTGAAGCTCGCGCGGATCGCGCTGACCGAATTCCGCGACCGTCTCGACCAGACGGTCGGCATCGCGGTATGGGGCAACCAGGGGCCGACGATCGTGCACTGGATGGAATCGAGCCATCCGGCGAAGGCGTCGCTGAAGCTCGGCGACGTGATGCCGCTGCTCGGCTCCGCGACGGGGCTGCTGTTCGCCGCGTACCTGCCGCGCAGCAAGACCGCCGCGATGCTCGAGCGCGAACTCGCCGATACGCGCCGCTCGCCGCACCACGGCGGCCCGCGCACGCTCGACGAAGTCGATGCGGTGCTCGCCGACGTGCGCGCGCACCAGGCCGCGCGCGTCGAAGGGATGCTGCTGCCGACGATCCACGCGTTCTGCATGCCGGTGTTCGACGCGGTCGGCGAACTCGCGCTCGCAATCGTCGCGCTCGGCCAGGAAGGCTCGTTCGACATCGCGTGGGGCGGCGAGATCGACACCGCGCTGCGCGCCTGCGCACGGAAACTGTCTTACGAACTCGGCTATAGTCCCGACGCACGCGACGCCTGACGCATCGGTTCACGCCACGTCACGCATCGCGAACGCGCGGCGCATCCGACGGTCCGATTCCTGTGGCGCGCGCCGCGCGCCCGACGTCAAGCAAGCGCCCCGATCCCGTTCCGATGCCCATGCAGCCTGCCGACCTTCGCCCGAGTCACGCCCTGCCCCGCCGCTGGCCGCGCGTGGCCGTCGCGCTCGTCGCCGTGCTGGCGCTGCATGCGCTCGCCGGGTTCTGGCTGATGCGCAACCGCGAATCGTTCACGCCGCCGCCGCCCGCCGACATCCCCGTGCAGATCGAATTGCTGAAACCGCAGCCGATCGAGCGCCGGCCGGAGCCGCCGGAGCCGAAGCCGGTCGAACGCCCGGCCGCGCCCAAGGCCGCCGCGCCGCAGGCGGCCCCGCCGAAACCCGCGCCGTCGCAGGAGCCGGTCCTCACGTCGACGCAGACGGCCGAGCACGGCGAACCGCCGGCTGCCGCCGCATCCGCCGCGAGCGGCGCATCGGGGCCCCCGGGCGCGTCGAGCACACACGCCGCCTCGTCCGCCAGCGCCAGCGCCGGCGCCGCGACACCGGGCCCCGCGACGAGCGGCGTGAAGTTCGCCGTGCCGCCGTCCGGCGACCTGCAGTACGACACGTTCTACAACGGCATGCAGAACATGATCGGCACGATCCACTGGCGCACCGACGGGCACACCTACGATCTGTCGGTATCGATGCCCGTGCCGTTCGTCGGCCCGTTCGCCTATCGCAGCGAAGGCCGCATCGACGCATTCGGCGTCGCGCCCGACCGTTACGTCGAGAAGCGCGGCAAGCGGCCGGAAGACATCGCGATCTTCAACCGCGAGATCCGGCAGGTCGTGTTCACGCGCACGCCGAACAACGCGCCGCTGCCCGACGGCGTGCAGGACCGCTTCAGCATGCTGATGCAGTTGTCGGGACTCGTGCGCGGCAATCCCGCCGCCTACAAACCGGGCGTCACGCAGCAATTCTTCGTGATCGACAACAACAGCGGCGAGACCTGGCCGATCACCGTGATCGGCGACGAACAGGTGCAGACACAGGCCGGCATCATCGCCGCGCGGCACTTCATGCGCTTGCCGCGCCGCGCCGGCGACACGCGCCGCATCGACATGTGGCTCGCGCCGTCGCTCGGCTGGCTGCCCGCGCGGCTCGTGCAGAGCGAGCCGAACGGTGCGCAGATCGAACTGCTGTGGCACGGCCGCCTCGCCGCACCGAACGTGCCTGCCGATACCGCACCGCCAGGCGGCGCAACGAACGCGCCCGCCGCCGCACCGGCCGCCGATGCATCGGCCGCGCCGCCCGCGCAAACTGCACCGCCCGCGACGATGCAACCGCCTGCCTCATCGGCTGTCACACAGTGAACGCGCACGAATCGGCAATTTCGACCGACTACAGATTTCCGGAAAATGGCCGATGACACTCTTTAACAACTATTTCAGTCCACCGGCTCACAATGAGAAACGTTTGATAGACATCGGCTTCTAACCGATACACCCCACGCAAACGGGAGAACGGGGTGTGCAGCGCAAGCCCCTTGAAACCGGCAAGGCTCGCCCCACCTAGGGGACAACAAGGCCAGATGCCACTGCGAAGAGGAGTGCCGCCATGCAAATGATCTACAACAGCCCCAACTACTGCGTCGTCGAATTTGCGCCGCAGGCCGGCCATCACCTGATGAATGCCGGCGGATACGAAATCGTCGACAAGAACGCGCAGCGCGAAATCTTCATCGACGGCGAACTTGCCGAGCGATTCCGCGCGCACGTGAAGCAGCTGATCGAGGATGAACCGTCGCTCGACGAAGTCGACGAATTCCTCGGACAATTCGACAGCCTGATGATGATGCCCGTCGTGCTGCACTGACGACTCGCGGCCCGGCGCGTCACGCGGCCGGGCCATTCGCCGCGCACCCGCGCGGCGCCGCGTGCACTCCGATCCTGCCCCCGTCCGGTTCGCCGGCGGGGGCTTTCATTTGACGGGCCGTCCGGCCGGCGCGGCAAGGGTCGGCACCCCCTTGACGCACCGGCTACAATGACGGTTTTCCGTCTTCGCCGGTCTTCCGCCCATGTCTGCGACTCCTCTCGCCGCTTCCGTCCCGCTCGACGCGCCCTATACGCGCGGCGCCGCCCTGCCCGCGCTGCTGAAATCGCGCATCCTGATCCTCGACGGCGCGATGGGCACGATGATCCAGCGCTACAAGCTCGACGAGGCCGCGTATCGCGGCGAGCGCTTCAAGGATTTCCCCCGCGACATCAAGGGCAACAACGAGCTGCTGTCGCTCACGCAGCCGCAGATCATCCGCGAGATCCACGACCAGTACTTCGCAGCCGGCGCCGACATCGTCGAAACCAACACGTTCGGCGCGACGACCGTCGCGCAGGCCGACTACGGGATGGAAGAGCTCGTCGTCGAGATGAACGTCGAATCCGCGAAGCTCGCACGCGAATCGGCCGCGAAATACGCGACGCCGGACAAGCCGCGCTTCGTCGCCGGCGCGATCGGGCCGACGCCGAAGACGGCCAGCATCTCGCCGGACGTCAACGATCCGGGCGCGCGCAACGTCACGTTCGACGAACTGCGCACGTCGTACTACCAGCAGGCGAAGGCGCTGCTCGACGGCGGCGTCGACCTGTTCCTCGTCGAGACGATCTTCGACACGCTGAACGCCAAGGCCGCGCTGTTCGCGCTCGACGAGCTGTTCGAAGACACCGGCGAGCGCCTGCCGATCATGATCTCGGGTACCGTCACCGATGCGTCCGGCCGAATCCTGTCGGGCCAGACGGTAGAAGCGTTCTGGAATTCGCTGCGTCACGCGAAGCCGCTCACGTTCGGCCTGAACTGCGCGCTCGGCGCGGCGCTGATGCGCCCGTACATCGCCGAGCTCGCGAAGCTGTGCGACACCTACGTGTCGTGCTACCCGAACGCGGGCCTGCCGAACCCGATGAGCGACACCGGTTTCGACGAAACCCCCGACGTCACGTCGGGCCTGCTGAAGGAATTCGCGCAGGCCGGGCTCGTGAACCTCGCGGGCGGCTGCTGCGGCACGACGCCCGAGCACATCGCCGAGATCGCGAAGGCGCTCGCCGGCGTGAAGCCGCGCCGCTGGCCGAACCAGTACAGCGACAACGCCTGACCCGACCGCCCCACGTCCTTCATCACCAGAATCCGCACCGCCATGACCGATCACATGATGCGCCTTGCCGGCCTCGAGCCGTTCAACGTCACGCCCGGGACGCTCTTCATCAACGTCGGCGAACGCACCAACGTCACCGGCTCGAAGGCGTTCGCACGGATGATCCTCAACGGCCAGTTCGACGAGGCGCTCGCCGTCGCGCGCCAGCAGGTCGAGAACGGCGCGCAGGTGATCGACGTCAACATGGACGAGGCGATGCTCGATTCGAAGGCGGCGATGGTGCGCTTCCTGAACCTGATCGCGTCGGAGCCCGACATCGCGCGCGTGCCGATCATGATCGACTCGTCGAAGTGGGACGTGATCGAAGCCGGCCTCAAGTGCGTGCAGGGCAAGGCGATCGTGAACTCGATCTCGCTGAAGGAGGGCGAGGATGCGTTCCGCCACCACGCGAACCTGATCCGCCGCTACGGCGCGGCCGCGGTCGTGATGGCATTCGACGAAACCGGCCAGGCCGACACCTACGAACGCAAGACCGAGATCTGCAAGCGCTCGTACGACTTCCTCGTGAACGAAGTCGGCTTCCCGCCGGAAGACATCATCTTCGACCCGAACATCTTCGCGGTCGCGACCGGCATCGACGAGCACAACAACTACGCGGTCGACTTCATCGAGGCGACCCGCTGGATCAAGCAGAACCTGCCGTACGCGAAGGTGAGCGGCGGCGTGTCGAACGTGTCGTTCTCGTTCCGCGGCAACGACCCGGTGCGCGAGGCGATCCACACCGTGTTCCTGTATCACGCGATCCAGGCCGGGATGGACATGGGGATCGTGAACGCGGGCCAGCTCGGCGTGTACGCGGATCTCGATCCCGAACTGCGCGAGCGCGTCGAGGACGTGATCCTGAACCGCCGGCCGGATTCGACCGACCGCCTGCTCGAGATCGCCGACAAGTTCAAGACCGGCGCCGCGAAGAAGGAAGAAAACCTCGAATGGCGCAACCAGCCGGTCGAGAAGCGGCTCGCGCATGCGCTCGTGCACGGGATCACGAACTTCATCGTCGAGGACACCGAAGAAGCGCGCGCGAAGATCGCCGCCGCCGGCGGTCGCCCGATCAACGTGATCGAAGGGCCGCTGATGGACGGGATGAACGTCGTCGGCGACCTGTTCGGCCAGGGCAAGATGTTCCTGCCGCAGGTCGTGAAGTCGGCGCGCGTGATGAAGCAGGCGGTCGCGCACCTGATCCCGTTCATCGAGGAAGAAAAGCGCCTGCTCGCGGAAGCCGGCGGCGACGTGCGCGCGAAGGGCAAGATCGTCATCGCGACCGTGAAGGGCGACGTGCACGACATCGGCAAGAACATCGTGTCGGTCGTGCTCCAGTGCAACAACTTCGAAGTGGTCAACATGGGCGTGATGGTCCCGTGCAACGAGATCCTCGCGAAGGCGAAGGTCGAAGGCGCGGACATCATCGGGCTGTCGGGCCTCATCACGCCGAGCCTCGAGGAAATGGCGTACGTCGCGTCCGAAATGCAGCGCGACGACTACTTCCGCGTGAAGAAGATCCCGCTCCTGATCGGCGGCGCCACGACGTCGCGCGTGCACACGGCCGTGAAGATCGCGCCGCACTACGAAGGCCCGGTCGTCTACGTGCCGGATGCGTCGCGCTCGGTGTCGGTCGCGTCGAACCTGCTGTCCGACGAAGGCGCCGCGAAATACCTCGACGAGCTGAAGTCCGACTACGAACGCATCCGCGACCAGCACGCGAATCGCAAGGCGCAGCCGATGGTCACGCTCGAGCAGGCGCGCGCGAACAAGACCAAGGTCGACTGGGCCGGCTACCAGCCGGTGAAGCCGAAGTTCATCGGCCGCCGCGTGTTCAGGAATTACGACCTGAACGAGCTCGCGAACTACATCGACTGGGGCCCGTTCTTCCAGACCTGGGACCTCGCGGGGCCGTACCCGGCGATCCTGAACGACGAAATCGTCGGCGAATCGGCCCGGCGCGTGTTTTCGGACGCGAAGTCGATGCTCGCGCGCCTGATCCAGGGCCGCTGGCTGACCGCGAACGGCGTGATCGCGCTGTTGCCGGCGAACACGGTGAACGACGACGACATCGAGATCTACAGCGACGAGTCGCGCTCGGAAGTGCTGCTCACGTGGCGCAACCTGCGCCAGCAGAGCGTGCGCCCGGTGGTCGACGGCGTGATGCGGCCGAACCGCTCGCTCGCCGATTTCATCGCGCCGAAGGAATCGGGCGTCGCCGACTACATCGGGATGTTCGCGGTGACGGCCGGCCTCGGCGTCGACGCGAAGGAAAAGCAGTTCGAAGCCGACCACGACGATTACAGCGCGATCATGCTGAAGGCGCTCGCCGACCGTTTCGCGGAAGCGTTCGCCGAAGCGATGCACGCACGCGTGCGGCGCGAGCTGTGGGGTTACGCAAGCGGCGAGACGCTCGACAACGACGCGCTGATCGCCGAGAAGTACGCGGGCATCCGCCCCGCGCCCGGCTACCCGGCCTGCCCCGATCACCTCGTGAAACGCGACATGTTCGACGTGCTGCACGCGGACGAGATCGGCATGAGCGTGACGGATTCGCTGGCGATGCTGCCGGCGGCGAGCGTGTCGGGCTTCTACCTCGCGCATCCGGACAGCCGCTATTTCTCGGTCGGCAAAATCGGGCAGGATCAGCTCGAGGACTACGCGCAGCGCATGGCGCTGTCGCTCGACGACGCGCGCCGCGCGCTCGCGCCGCAGCTCTGATCGATGCAAACGGGAGGCTCGGCCTCCCTTTGATCAGACAAAAGAAAAAGCCCGCTCGAAAGCGGGCTTTTTCGTGTCTGGCGAACCTGTCGACCCGCCAAGCAAGGAAGCTCAGAAGCCCCAGTGCACGTCGGCCTCGCCGGCCTTCGCCTCGCGCAGCATCGCCAGGAACGGCGCGACGCGCTGGGCCAGGCTCGGCGGCACTTCGTGGTGCGCGTGGTCGGCTTCGTCCTCGTGGAAATGGCCGGCGTGCTCGGCACGCTCCTGCTTCGCCTGCGCGACCGCGCCTTCCAGCTTGGCGATCGCGTGGTCCAGTTCGTCGTGCGTGATCACACCGCGCTCGCCCAGCTGCTTGCCGACGAGACCCAGCACATACACGGCGAAATCCTTCAGCACGTCGAGATCCTGTGCCGCCTTGCTCTTGAACGTAATCATGACAATTCCCTTTTCATCTTGTTGTGCCTGCGCGGCGCGGTTGGGGAACGCCGCCAGACCGGCGTCCGGCCTCGCGGACGCGGGCCGCCTGAGCGGCATATTAGCACCTGTTAAAATTCTGCGATCCCTGAAACGCGCGCTTAAAAAGCGCGCCGGCGGCCCGGCGTTTCCGGCCGCCACCAACGAAGCCTTCTACCAGCATGCTGCCAGCACACAAACAGACCCTCGAAGCCCTGCTCGCGGATAGCGTCAAGCAGGTCGCACACGCGCTGAAAGGCGCCGACGCGGCATTCGTCGCCCCGGCCATCACGCTGGAGCGCCCGAAGGTCGCCGCGCACGGCGACGTCGCGTGCAACGTCGCGATGCAGCTCGCGAAGCCGCTCGGCACGAACCCGCGCCAGCTCGCCGAACAGATCGTCGCCGCACTCACCGCGCAGCCGGCCGCGCAAGGCCTCGTCGAAGCCGCCGAGATCGCCGGCCCCGGCTTCATCAACCTGCGCCTGTCGGCCGCCGCGAAGCAGGCGGTGATCGCCGCCGTGTTCGACCAGGGCCGCGCGTTCGGCACGTCGGATCGCGAGAAAGGCAAGCAGGTGCTGCTCGAATTCGTGTCGGCCAACCCGACCGGCCCGCTGCACGTCGGCCACGGCCGCCAGGCCGCGCTCGGCGACGTGCTCGCGAACGTGATCGCGAGCCAGGGCTACGCGGTGCACCGCGAGTTCTACTACAACGACGCGGGCGTGCAGATCGGCAACCTGGCGATCTCGACGCAGGCGCGTGCCCGCGGCCTGAAGCCGGGTGATGCGGGCTGGCCGGAAGCCGCGTACAACGGCGAATACATCGCCGACATCGCGCGCGACTACCTGAACGGCGAAACGGTCGCCGCATCGGACGGCGAGCCGGTCAAGGGCGCGGGCGACGTCGAGGATCTCGACGCGATCCGCAAGTTCGCGGTCACGTACCTGCGTCGCGAGCAGGACATGGACCTGCAGGCGTTCGGCGTGAAGTTCGACCAGTACTACCTCGAATCGTCGCTGTACAGCGAAGGCCGCGTCGAGAAGACGGTCGACGCGTTGATCAAGGCCGGCATGACCTACGAGCAGGACGGCGCGCTGTGGCTGCGCACGACCGACGAAGGCGACGACAAGGATCGCGTGATGCGCAAGTCGGACGGCACGTACACGTACTTCGTGCCGGACGTCGCGTATCACGTGACGAAGTGGGAGCGCGGCTTCACGAAGGTGATCAACATCCAGGGTTCGGACCACCACGGCACGATCGCGCGCGTGCGCGCCGGCCTGCAGGGGCTGCACATCGGGATCCCGAAGGGCTATCCCGACTACGTGCTGCACAAGATGGTCACCGTGATGCGCGACGGCCAGGAAGTGAAGATCTCGAAGCGCGCGGGTAGCTACGTGACGGTGCGCGACCTGATCGAATGGTCGGGCGGCGCGGCGGCGGGCCAGGAAGCGGCGCCCGACCTGATCGACGAGGCGACCATCACGCGCGGCCGCGACGCGGTGCGTTTCTTCCTGATCTCGCGCAAGGCCGATACCGAGTTCGTGTTCGACATCGACCTCGCGCTGAAACAGAACGACGAGAACCCGGTCTATTACGTCCAGTACGCGCACGCGCGGATCTGCTCGGTGCTCAACGAACTGAAGTCGCGCTACAACGTCGACGTCGCGCAACTGCCGGGCGCCGACCTGTCGCAGCTGACCAGCGCGCAAGCAGCATCGCTGATGCAGAAGCTGGCCGAGTACCCGGACATGCTCACGCATGCGGCGAACGAGCTCGCGCCGCACGCGGTCGCGTTCTACCTGCGCGATCTCGCTGGCGAATTCCACTCGTTCTACAATGCGGAGCGCGTGCTGGTCGACGACGAAGCGCCGCGCAACGCGCGCGCCGCGCTGCTTGCTGCGACCCGGCAGGTGCTCGAGAACGGCCTGGCGGTGCTCGGCGTATCCGCGCCCGTCAAGATGTAAGGATGTCAGCGCGGCCCCGAACCGGGCCGCGAATGGCCGCGGCAGCGCCCGTCGCCGGATGCCCGTCGCCGGATGCCCGTCGCAGCCTTTTCACGATTCTTTTTGCAGGTGACTCAAGCAATGGCACAACCACGCCGCACTTCGAAACAATCGAAACAAGCCGGAGGAACATTTCTTGGAATCGTGCTGGGCCTGATCGTCGGCCTCGCGATCGCCGTGGTGGTGGCACTCTACATCACGCGTTCGCCGTCGCCGTTCGTGTCGAAGGTCGCGCCGCCGCCGGCCGACAACGGCGCGAGCCAGCCGCAGCAGTTCGACCCGAACCGCGCGCTGCAGGGCAAGACGCCCGGCCAGCCGGTGCCGCAGGCCGCGCAGCCCGCACCGCCGAACACCGCGCCCGGCCAGGCCGCGAACCAGACCCAGGGCGGCCTGCTGCCCGAGCCGCAGATCGTCGAAGTGCCGCCGTCGGGTAACACGAACGGCGCCACCGGCTCGAGCAACACCACCGCATCGAACACGCCGTCGTCGGGCAACGGCGTCGCCGTCGCACCGAAGCCGGCCGACACCACGCCGCCGCCGAAGAAGGCGCAGCAACAGCAGCAAGGCGGCGAGGACGACCTCGCACGCTTCGCCGCGCAGAAGCAGGCGCAGCAAGCCGCCGCGCAAAAGCAGCAGCAACAGCAGCAGGCCGCGAACACGCCGAAGCCGACGTCGTCGGCCACGGCCGCGGCGGCAGCGAAGCCGCCGACCGCGAACGACGCGAACACCGGCTACTTCCTGCAGGTCGGTGCGTACAAGACGGAAGGCGATGCCGAGCAGCAGCGTGCGCGCCTCGGCTTCCAGGGTTTCGAATCGAAGGTGTCGAAGCGCGACGTCAGCGGCGTGACCTATTTCCGCGTGCGCGTCGGCCCGTTCTCGAAGTTCGAGGATATGAACTCGGCCCGTCAGCGCCTGTCCGATGCAGGTGTCGATACGGCGGTGATCCGCTTCACGAAGCAGTAAGCAGCCGGCCGCACCCACGCAGAACCCGTTACGTTTCGTAACCCGAGCAACCGATTCGACGTCCACAACATGAAAAAACTGCTTAGCACGCTCCTTCTGTCCCTCGGCCTGGCTGCCGGCCTGGCCCATGCGACGCCCGCCGCCCCGGTGTCCGGCAAGGACTTCGAGGTGATGAAGTCGCCGCAGCCGGTGTCCGCGCCGGCCGGCAAGGTCGAGGTGATCGAGTTCTTCTGGTACGGCTGCCCGCACTGCTACGAATTCGAGCCGACGATCGAGGCCTGGGTGAAGAAACAGGGCAACAACATCGACTTCAAGCGCGTGCCGGTCGCGTTCCGTGACGATTTCCTCCCGCACTCGAAGCTGTTCTATGCGGTGTCCGCACTCGGCATCTCCGAGAAGGTCACGCCGGCGATCTTCAACGCGATCCACAAGCAGAAGAACTACCTGCTGACGCCGCAGGCGCAGGCCGACTTCCTGGCCACGCAGGGCGTCGACAAGAAGAAGTTCATGGACGCGTACAACTCGTTCAGCGTGCAGGGCGAGGTGAACCAGTCGGCCAAGCTGCTGAAGGACTACGCGATCGACGGCGTGCCGACGGTCGTCGTGCAGGGCAAGTACAAGACGGGCCCCGCTTACACGAACAGCATCCCGGGTACCGCGCAGGTGCTCGACTTCCTCGTGAAGCAGGTCCAGGACAAGAAGCTCTGATCCCCGCCCGCGCGCCGGCATGACTACTCCGCTGAAGGTCTTCATCACCGGCGCGTCGAGCGGCCTCGGCCTCGCGATGGCCGAGGAATACGCCCGCCAGAGCGCCACGCTCGCGCTCGTCGCGCGACGCACCGATGCACTCGATGCGTTCGCGCGGCGTTTCCCGAAGCTGTCCGTCTCCGTCTATTCCGCCGACGTGCGCGACGCCGATGCGCTCGCAACGGCCGCCGCGTCGTTCATCGCCGCGCACGGCTGCCCCGACGTCGTGATCGCGAATGCGGGCATCAGCCAGGGCGCCGTCACCGGCCAGGGCGATCTCGCGGCGTTCCGCGACGTGATGGACATCAACTACTACGGGATGGTCGCGACGTTCGAGCCGTTCGTCGGCCCGATGACGGCCGCGCGCCACGGCACGCTGGTCGGCGTCGCGAGCGTCGCCGGCGTGCGCGGACTGCCCGGCTCCGGCGCGTACAGCGCGTCGAAATCGGCCGCGATCAAGTATCTCGAGGCATTGCGCGTCGAGCTGCGCCCGGCCGGCGTAGGCGTCGTGACGATCGCGCCCGGCTACATTCGCACGCCGATGACCGCGCACAACCCGTACCGGATGCCGTTCCTGATGGACGCCGACCGCTTCGCCGCGCGCGCCGCACGCGCGATCGCCCGGCAGCACGCATTCCGCGTGATTCCGTGGCAGATGGGTGTCGTCGCGAAGGTGCTGCACGTGCTGCCGCGCTGGCTGTACGATCGCCTGTTCGAAAAGGCGCCGCGCAAGCCGAAGGCCGGCGCGCACTGACGATCCGCCGAAGCGGCGTGCGACGTACGCCGGGCCGTCTCGCCGCGCCGACGCGTCGACGCGCCGGTTTGCGACACCTTCCACGGCATCTTCACCGCGTTCGCCGCATGCTTCGGCGCGCCGGCCCGCCTCTGCGTCGCCCCGCTCTCCCGCCCCGTCCGCCGCCTCGCCCCGCCCGCCGCTTCCGCCGCACCTTTCGCTGCATCGACACCCGTTCCGTCGCGAACGCAGCCGTTTTTCGGTCAATTCGCCGCGTTCCGGCGCCTTTTTTCACGCGTCGCGCGCTTTGACGGTATGCTATTCGCCAGCCGCGCCGGCCCTGCCTGCTTTCGGGCCGCGCCCGCCTCCGTCATCCAGCGAAAAACACGAGCCACGTGGGAGATCCTATGCACGTCAAGCTGTTCGCCGCGGCCGCCGTCGCCGCCGCCCTTGCCGCCCCCGGCCTCGCCGCCGCCAAGCCGCTCACCGTCTGCACGGAATCGAGCCCGGACGGCTTCGACGTCGTGCAGTACAACTCGCTCGTCACGACCAACGCATCGGCCGACGTGATCTTCAACACGCTCGTGTCCTACGACGAAGCCGTGAAGAAGGTGGTGCCCGCGCTCGCCGACAAATGGGAAGCCAGCGCCGACGGCCTCACGTACACGTTCCACCTGCGCCCGAACGTGGCGTTCCAGACCACCGACTATTTCAAGCCGGGCCGCCCACTGAACGCGGACGACGTCGTGTTCACATTCAGCCGGATGCTCGACGATGCGAACCCGTGGCACAAGGTGGCCGGCGCGAGCGGCTTCCCGCACGCGCAGTCGATGGGCCTCGTGAAGCTCGTGAAGTCGGTCGCGAAGGTCGACGACAGCACGGTGAAGTTCGTGCTGAACGAACCGAACGCGACGTTCGTGCCGATCCTGACGATGGGCTTCGCGTCGATCTACTCGGCCGAATACGCCGACCAGTTGCTGAAGGCCGGCAAGCAGGCCGACCTGAACGCGAAGCCGGTCGGCACCGGCCCGTTCGTGCTGAAGAGCTACACGAAGGACGCGCTGATCCGCTACGACGCGAATCCGACGTACTGGGGCACGAAGCCGAAGGTCGACCGGCTGATCTACGCGATCACGCCCGACCCGTCGGTGCGCCTGCAGAAGGTGAAGGCCGGCGAATGCCAGATCGCGCTGTCGCCGAAGCCGCAGGACGTGCTCGCCGCGAAGGGCGAAAGCGCGCTGAAGGTCGTGCAGACGCCCGCGTTCATGACCGCGTTCGTCGCGCTGAACACGCAGAAGAAGCCGCTCGACAACGACAAGGTGCGCGAGGCGCTGAATCTCGCGTTCGACCGCGCGAACTACCTGAAGGTCGTGTTCGACAATACCGCGACGGCCGCGAACAACCCGTATCCGCCGAACACGTGGAGCTACGCGAAGGACGTCGCGCCGTATGCGTACGATCCCGCGAAGGCGAAACAGTTGCTCGCGCAGGCCGGCTTCCCGAACGGTTTCTCGACGACCATCTGGACGCGCCCGACCGGCAGCGTGCTGAACCCGAACCCGAAGGTCGGCGCGGAACTGCTGCAGGCCGACCTCGCGAAGATCGGCGTGAAGGCCGAGGTCAAGGTGATCGAATGGGGCGAGCTGATCAAGCAGGCGAAGCTCGGCCAGCATGACATGCTGTTCATGGGCTGGGCCGGCGACAACGGCGATCCGGACAACTATCTGTCGCCGCTGTTCAGTTGCAACGCGGTGAAGTCGGGCATCAACTTCGCGCGCTTCTGCGATGCGCAGCTCGACAAGCTGATCGCCGACGGCAAGTCGACCGCCGACCAGGCCAAGCGCGCGAAGCTGTACGAAAGCGCGCAGAAGATCATCCACGACCAGGCGCTGTGGATCCCTCTCGGCTACCCGACCGCGGCCGCGCTCACGCGCACGAACGTGAGCGGCTATCGCGTGAGTCCGTTCGGGCGGCAGAACTTCACGACGGTCGCCGTGCAGTAACCGCGCGTGGCGCGCAGGCGACGGCGCGTGCGCCGCTCGCTTGCGGCCCGCGCGCCGCGCTTGCTACACTGCGCGCCTGTTCCTCCTGCCGGACGCCAGCCAAAGTGAACAATTAAGCCTTCCCGAAATGTTTTCGGCGCCCGTGCCACGCACGCCGCGCGCGAAGGTCTTCACGCATTTTTGGAGGTGCTGATGGCTGCAGCCACGCCCACCGGCGCGCTCGTCGCGCTTCATCACGTTTCCTTCCGCTTCGACGACGGCGTCACGCTGTTCGATTCGCTCGACCTTTCCATCGACCGCACGCCGACCGGCATCGTCGGCCGCAACGGCGTCGGCAAGAGCCTGCTCGCGCAACTGATCGCGGGCCGCCGCGCGCCGAGCGCGGGTGCCGTCGAACGGCATACGCAGGTTGCCTACGTCGCGCAGCAGCACGACCACGACGACACGGCGGCCGCCCCGCGCACCGTCGCGCAGATCGCCGCGCTCGATGCGCCGCTCGGTGCGCTCGCGCGTCTCGCCAACGGCCATGCGGCGCCGCACGACTTCGACCTGATCGGCGATCGCTGGGATCTCGCGGCGCGGCTGCGCACCGCGCTCGACGCGGCCGGCCTGCACGGCGTCCACGCCGACACGCCTGCGCATACGCTGAGCGGCGGCCAGCTCGCACGCGTCGCGCTGATCGGCGCGCTGCTGTCGGACGCGGGCCTGCTCGTGCTCGACGAACCGACCAACCATCTCGACGCACCGGGACGCGCGTGGCTGCGCGCGGCGCTCGACGGCTGGCGCGGCGGGGTCGTCGTCGTGAGCCACGACCGCGCGCTGCTCGCCGGCGTGCAACGCATCGTCGAGCTGACGCCGCACGGCGCGCGCTCGTACGGCGGCAACTACGTGCTCTACCGCGCGCAGCGCGATGCGGAACAGGAAGCCGCGCAAGCGGCGCTCGACCATGCGTGCACCGAGCGC
Organism: Burkholderia sp. MSMB1072; assembly: GCF_001524725.1. Lineage (NCBI taxonomy): Bacteria > Pseudomonadati > Pseudomonadota > Betaproteobacteria > Burkholderiales > Burkholderiaceae > Burkholderia > Burkholderia sp. MSMB1072. The sequence goes on along the minus strand of NZ_LOYC01000041.1, from coordinate 75,362 downwards.
GATCGCGTGCGGCGCAGGCTCGAACAGGAACACGACACGATCCAGCGTCACGCGGCCGCGTCGCTGCGCGGCGCGAAGACGGCCAACCTGTCGTCGATGGCGAAACAGCGCCGCAAGGGTGCGGCGCGCAGCATCATGGGACAGGTCCGGCGCCAACAGGACGATTTCAAGGCAACGCTCGACGAACGCGTGCAGCAGGCGGCCGCGCGGGTCGACGCCGCCGCGCCCGTGCTGGTGTCGCTGCCGGGCACCGAGGTCAGCGCACGCCGCCAGCTGTTCACGCTCGAACGCGCGCAACTGCCGTGGCGCGTCGCGGGCGACGCCGGCGAGATCACGTGGTCGGCGAGCGGCGCGGTGCGCATCGCACTGACTGGCCCGAACGGCTGCGGCAAGTCGACGTTGCTGAGGATGCTCGCGGGCGAGCTCGCGCCGCGCGCCGGCACCTGCACGACGCACGTGAGCGCCGCGTATCTCGATCAGCGGCTCGCGCTGCTGGACCTGGAGCGCTCGATCGTCGAACAGTTGAGCCTGCTCGATACGCCGCTTGCCGAAGGCGACCTGCGCAGCCGCCTCGCGCTGCTGCAACTCGACGCGACGCGGGCGACGCAACCGGCGTGGCAACTGAGCGGCGGCGAACGGCTGAAGGCCGCGCTCGCATGCGCGTTGTGGCGCGGCACGCCCGCGCAACTGCTGCTGCTCGACGAGCCGACCAATCACCTCGATCTCGAATCGGTGCGCGCGATCGAAGCGGCGCTGGCCGGCTTCCCGGGTGCGATCGTGGTCGCGTCGCACGACGCCGCGTTTCTCGCGGCGCTCGAACCGACGCACACGATGCAGTGGCAGCGTGACGGGTGGCGCTACGAACCCGTCGCGTAAGGACAACGAAGCAGTCTCAGCCGGCGGTGCGGAACCGCAGCACCCCGTCGTCGCCCTGTTCGCGCACGAGTTCGCCCGCGAGCCACAGCAGGTTCAGGTGTGCGAGCGCCTCGCCGAGCGCGAACGTCATCTGGTGGATGTCGAGCTCGCGGCGGCGGAACATGATCGGCACGATGTCGGCCGCGCTGCGCGGCTGCTCCGCGCATGCGACGCGCACTTCGGCCAGGCGCGCATCGTGATGTTCGCGCAGTTGCGCGATGCGCGTGCGCACGCCGCGAAACGGCTTGCCGTGCGACGGCAGCACGAGCGTGTTGGGCGCCATCGTCTCGTAGCGGCCGAGCGACTCGAGATACAACGCGAGCGGGTTCGCTTCCGGCTCGAGATCGAACACCGACACGTTCGTCGAGATGCGCGGCAGCACCATGTCGCCGGAAATCAGCACGCCGTCCGCTTCGCAGTGGAGCGCGCAATGTTCAGGCGAATGGCCGAAGCCGGTGACGACGCGCCACGTACGCGCGCCGATCGCGACCGCGTCGCCTTCGCGCAGGCGCCGGTAGCGTGGCGGCACGGCCGGCACGAGATCCGCGTAATAGCTGCGGCGGTTGCGCAACTTGTCGAGCGCGGCCGGATCGGTCAACCCGTGGCGCGCGAAGTGATCGGCGGCGGCCGCGCCGCCCGCGTTCGAGCCGTTACCGGCCGCCATCAGGCAGCCGAACATGTATTCGCCGAGCGTCATCCACAGCCGCACGTTCCAGCGGCCCTTGTCGCCGCCTTCGCACAGCCAGTTCGCGAGGCCGAAGTGATCGGGGTGGCAGTGCGTGACGAGTACGCGCAGCACCGGCAGGCCGTCGAGATGCGTGTCGAAGATCTGCTCCCAGTGCGTGCGGATCGCGTCCGACGCGATCCCGCAATCGACGATCGTCCAGCCGGCCTGCCCGTCGATCTCGTCGCGCAGCAGCCAGAGATTGATGTGATCGAGCGAGAACGGCAGCGGCATGCGCAGCCAGCGCACTCCCGGCGCGACCTCGAACGTGTCGCCCGGGGCGGGCAGCGTATCGGCGAAGGGGTAGTCGAGTTGGTGTTCCAGGGCGTTCATCGGTGGGGCGTCTCGTCGTTATCGGTGCGAATGCGTGCCGGCGGCAGGGCGCGGCGGGCGGTGCGTCGATTCTATCGCCGTCGCGCGAAACAGGTGCCCGACGAGCGCCGGCCCGCCGGAAAAAAGTTCGTGTCAGAATCGGTTCCGTACCCGTATCTTTACGCGAAGATGCATCGAACGGCGCTCAACGGCGATCAACACGCCGATTGACGGCCATTCGCGCGTCACCGCGAAAGTCATTGAAACGCCGACTTGGGCGCTAAAATGGCGAGTGCTTACAGCCCCTTGAACGAGCCTGCACGCGATGAATCACTTCCCCAAACTGCTGTCGTCGCAGATCGGTTTCGACGTCGCGCAGACGATGCTCGAATACTTCGATCGCCATTACCGGATCTTCCGCGAAGCGGCGGTCGATGCGAAGACGCTGTTCGAGCGCGGCGACTGGCACGGGCTGCAGCGGCTCGCGCGCGAGCGGATCACGTCGTACGACGATCGCGTGAAGGAATGCGTCGAGGTGCTGGAAGACGAGTACGACGCGGAGAACATCGACGACGAAGTGTGGCAGCAGATCAAGCTGCACTACATCGGGCTGCTCACGTCGCATCGCCAGCCCGAGTGCGCGGAAACCTTCTTCAATTCGGTGTGCTGCAAGATCCTGCACCGCTCGTATTTCAACAACGATTTCATCTTCGTGCGCCCGGCGATCTCGACCGAGTACCTGGAGAACGACGAGCCGGCCGCGAAGCCGACCTACCGCGCGTACTACCCGGGCACCGACGGGCTTGCGATCACGCTCGAGCGCATCGTCACGAACTTCCAGCTCGAGCCGGCGTTCGAGGATCTCGCGCGCGACATCGGCTGCGTGATGCAGGCGATCGACGACGAATTCGGCCACTTCGACGAAGCGCCGAATTTCCAGATCCACGTGCTGTCGTCGCTGTTCTTCCGCAACAAGAGCGCGTACATCGTCGGCCGCATCATCAACGCCGACCGCGTACTGCCGTTCGCCGTGCCGATCCGCCACGTGCGCCCGGGCCTGCTCGCGCTCGACACCGTGCTGCTGCGCCGCGACCTGCTGCAGATCATCTTCAGCTTCTCGCATTCGTACTTCCTCGTCGACATGGGCGTGCCGTCCGCGTACGTGGATTTCCTCTGCACGATCATGCCGGGCAAGCCGAAGGCCGAGATCTACACGTCGGTCGGGCTGCAGAAGCAGGGCAAGAACCTGTTCTACCGCGACCTGCTGCACCACCTGTCGCATTCGAGCGACCGCTTCATCGTCGCGCCCGGGATCAAGGGCCTCGTGATGCTCGTGTTCACGCTGCCGTCGTTCCCGTACGTGTTCAAGATCATCAAGGATCACTTCCCGCCGCCGAAGGACACGACGCGCGCGCAGATCATGGAGAAGTACCAGCTCGTGAAGCGCCACGATCGCCTCGGGCGGATGGCCGACACGCTCGAGTATTCGAGCGTCGCGCTGCCGCTCGCGCGGCTCGATCACGCTCTCGTGCGCGAACTCGAGAAGGAAGTGCCGTCGCTGCTCGAATACGAGGACGACAAGCTCGTGATCAAGCACCTGTACATCGAGCGCCGGATGACGCCGCTCAACCTGTACCTGCAGAACGGCACCGACGCGGACGTCGAGCATGGCGTGAAGGAATACGGCAACGCGGTGAAGGAGCTGATGAAGGCCAACATCTTTCCGGGCGACATGCTGTACAAGAACTTCGGCGTCACGCGCCACGGCCGCGTCGTGTTCTACGACTACGACGAGATCGAGTACCTGACCGACTGCAACGTGCGGCGCGTGCCGCCGCCGCGCAACGAGGAAGACGAGCTGTCCGGCGAACCGTGGTATACCGTCGGCCCGCACGACATCTTTCCGGAGACCTACGGGCCGTTCCTGCTCGGCGACCCGCGCGTGCGCGGCGTCTTCATGAAGCATCACGCGGACTTTTTCGATCCCGCGCTGTGGCAGGCGAGCAAGGACAAGCTGATGCAGGGCGAGTTGCCCGATTTTTATCCGTACGACGCGGCGCTGCGCTTTTGCGTGCGCTACCCCGCGCGCTTCGGCGCGACGGACCGGAACGACGGCGAAGGCAACGCGCAGCGCGCCGCCTGATGCCGGCAACACCGCAATCATTATCGACCCGATTTCCGCCAACGGAATCCACACCGATGACTACCCAAGACAATCCGCTTTCACATCTGTTCGACAACAACGATGCCTGGGTCAAGCGCCAGCTCGCCGACGATCCCGATTTCTTCGCACGGCTCGCCGACCAGCAGGCGCCGGAATATCTGTGGATCGGCTGCTCGGATTCGCGCGTGCCGGCCAACCAGATCATCGGCCTGCCGCCGGGCGAAGTGTTCGTCCACCGCAACATCGCGAACGTCGTCGTGCACAGCGACCTGAACTGCCTGTCGGTGATCCAGTTCGCGGTCGACATCCTGCGCGTGAAGCACATCATGGTCGTCGGCCACTACGGCTGCTCGGGCGTGAACGCGGCGCTGCACAACCGCCGTGTCGGCCTCGCGGACAACTGGCTGCACCACGTGCAGGACGTGCGCGAGCGCCATGCGGCGCTGCTCGACGAATGGCCGGTCGGCGAAGCGCGGTACCGCCGCCTGATCGAGCTGAATTCGATCGAACAGGTCGTCAACGTGTGCCGCACGACGATCGTCAACGACGCATGGGCGCGGGGCCAGTCGCTGACCGTGCACGGGCTCGTGTACGGCGTGCACGACGGCCGGATGCGCAACCTCGGGATGTCCGTGTCGAACTTCGATGCGCTCGACGAAACCTACCGGCGCTGCGTGGCGGCGCTGACCGCACGCGGCCAGCATGCGCCCGACAACGACATGGTCGCGGCGGACGCCGCGCAGCTCGACGGCGTCGCGCAGGCAGTCGCCGCCACGCTCAAGCCGTGCGACGACGCGCAGTAACGCGCAACGACGGGCCGGCCGTCTGGCGGCGGCTACCGCGCGGGCGCGGCACGCGTCGAACGGATCTGACACCGGCGCTGCCACGGCGGCGCCAACCCAAGGAGCGACGGGCATGAAAACCGTATTGATCGTCGGTGCATCGCGCGGCCTCGGCCGCGAATTCGTCCGGCAATACCGGCGCGACGGCTGGAACGTGATCGCCACCGCGCGCGACGCGGCGTCGCTCGACGCGTTGCGCGCGCTCGGCGCGCAGCCGCATGCGCTCGACATCGCGCAGCCCGAGCAGATCGCGGCGCTCGGCTGGAAGCTCGATGGCGAGCGGCTCGATGCGGCCGTGCTCGTGTCGGGCGTGTACGGGCCGCGCACCGAAGGCGTCGAGACGATCACCGCCGAGGATTTCGACGCGGTGATGCATACGAACGTGCGCGGGCCGATGCAGTTGCTGCCGATCCTGCTGCCGCTCGTCGAGGACGCGCGCGGCGTGCTGGCCGTCGTGTCGAGCCGGATGGGTAGCATCGCGGAGGCGACCGGCACGACGGGCTGGCTGTACCGCGCGAGCAAGGCCGCGCTGAACGACGCGCTGCGCATCGCGTCGCTGCAGACGCGCCATGCCGCGTGCATTTCGCTGCATCCCGGCTGGGTGCGCACCGACATGGGCGGTGCGCAAGCCGCGATCGACCCGGAAACGAGCGTGACCGGCATGCGTCGCGTCATCGCCGAATCCGCTTCGGACCTGTCTCAGGCGAACGGCCGGTTCTTCCAGTACGACGGCATCGAGCTCAGTTGGTGAGCGGCGCCGGCAACCGGGCGTTGTCAACCGAGCGTTGTTAATTCACATTCCGCATGATTTTGAACCGACCTGATGCATGCCCGTGCGGCGGCGCGTCGCCCGCGCACGCCGGCAAAGCGCCGGCGCCCCGCTATGCGGCCTGCTGCGGCCGCTTCATCGATGGCGGCGAAGCCGCCCCGACCGCTCTCGAATTGATGCGTTCGCGGTACAGCGCGTACGTGCTGAGGGCGACCGCTTATCTGCGCGCGACATGGGCCGCGCGCACCTGCCCGCCCGATCTCGACACCGACCCGGACGCACCGGACGCGCCGCGCTGGCTGGGCCTCGCGGTCAAACGCCACGTGCCGCTCGACGACCGGCATGCGGAGGTCGAATTCGTGGCCCGCTACAAGGTCGGCGGACGCGCGTACCGGCTCCACGAGACGAGCCGCTTCGAGCGCGACGAGCAGGGATTCTGGCGCTATGTCGACGGCGAAGTAAGTGAACGCTGACAAATAGTTGCCCTGTCAGACGCCGGGTAATTCCCGCATTGCACAACCCGATTTTGTCGGGCTACGATGGCCTCGAATTGGTCATGTTGCATGGCAGGGCTTACGGATGGCGTTCAGCAAGGTATTGGTGGGATGGATGGCGGCCTGTGCGCTGTCGGCCGCTCAGGCCGGTACGCTGCCGAGCGCCAATACGGGTGCAGGCGCCAGCGGGTCGCTCGCCCACGCGGAGCACTTCGACTACGCCGACTCGAACCTGCCGCAGGTCGCTGCCGACCTCAACGAACAGATCCTCCGCATTCCGGCCGACGCGTCGGGCGCCGTCACGCTCGAGGCGACGCTTTTCAAGCCGAACGGCCCCGGCCCGTTCCCGCTCGTCGTCTTCAACCACGGTAAAAATACCGGCGATCTCCATCTGCAGCCGCGCAGCCGGCCGCTCGCGTTCGCGCGCGAATTCGTGCGCCGCGGCTATGCGGTGATCGCGCCGAATCGCCAGGGCTTCGCCGGTTCGGACGGCACGTATCGGCAGGAAGGCTGCAACGTCGGCAAGAATGGCCTCGCGCAGGCCGCCGACGTCGATGCGACGGTGCGCTACATGTCGCGCCAGCCGTACGTCGATGCGTCGCGCATCGTCGTCGCCGGCACGTCGCACGGCGGCCTCGTGTCGATCGCATACGGCACCGAAGCCGCAGCGGGCGTGCGCGGCATCATCAACTTCTCCGGCGGGCTGCGCCAGGACCTGTGCGATGGCTGGCAGCGCAACCTCGTCGACGCGTTCGACCAGTACGGCGCGCATACCGCCGTGCGGTCGCTGTGGCTGTACGGCGACAACGATTCGGTGTGGACGCCCGCGCTCGTCGCGCAAATGCACGACGCATACGTGTCGCACGGCACGCAGGCCCAGTTCATCGATTTCGGCCGCTACAAGGACGACGCGCACCGGCTGATCGTCGATCGCGACGGCGTGCCCGTGTGGTGGCCGGCCGTGCACGCGTTCCTCGCCGAACTGAACCTGCCGACCGCGGTGCGCTATGCCGTCGCGGATCCGCACGAACCGAAGGCCACCGGCTATGCGTCGATCGATGCGGTCAACGCGGTGCCCTACGTCGACGAAGCGGGCCGCGAAGGCTATCGCCGCTTCCTGAACCAGCATCCGAGCCGCGCGTTCGCGGTGTCGTCGGAAGGCGCGTGGTCATGGGCCGAAGGCGGCGACGATCCGATGGCGCTGGCGCTCGACAACTGCGCGAAGCAAGGGGCAGGCGCGTGCCGGCTGTATGCGGTCAACGACCGCGTCGTGTGGAGCGACAACGCGACGCAGACGGCCGACAACGGCGACGATCACACCCGCGACGTCGATACGCGCGCACTGGCTTCGCGCTGACGCGCGGCTGCCGTCCTCCCTTCGCGTTCCGCCCATCAAGGTCGTCGCGGCGCGCCACCACCGGCTCGTTCACACACTGCGTCACGCTCGTTTTTACGAGCGATCGACGTGAATTCGCCCCGGATTTTTCGTCCCGTCGTCAGCCCTTGCGCCGCCCCGTCGATCAGGCAAATCCGCGAAACGAGATCGCCCCTTGACGCCTCCCACGCGTCCCACGCCGCACCATCATCGTTCCCCTTATTTCACCGCTACGCCGCCCCCCGCCCTGCGATTTTTTTTCGTCGGGGGGTGTCACTCGAACGTCGTCATCTGCGCGCATTTCGCCCGATCCGCCGCGTTCCGTCCCGAGCCCCGCCGAACTGCGCCGAACTCCCGCCCCGCAAGGCTTTGCGGCGTTTGTAACCGCTAGTGCAACGTCCGGCGGAACACGCTAATCTCTGCGCGTTTCGTGTTCCGCCGCGCGACATCCCGTCGATGCCGCGCGGCCGTTTTACCCCCCGGAGTCGCCTTGAGTACGCCAGCCACCGACGACTGGGTCGCGCGCAGCCTGCGCGCGGTCTGGCATCCCTGCACCCAGATGAAGCATCACGAGCGCCTGCCGCTCGTCCCCGTCGCGCGCGGCGCGGGCGTGTGGCTGTACGACCGCGACGGCCGCCGCTACTTCGACGCGATCAGCTCGTGGTGGGTCAACCTGTTCGGCCATGCGAACCCGGACATCAACGCGGCGCTGAAGGACCAGCTCGACACGCTCGAGCACGCGATGCTCGCCGGCTGCACGCACGAACCGGCGATCGAACTCGCCGAACGGCTGCATGCGCTCACCGCGCGCACGCTCGGCCATGCGTTCTTCGCGTCGGACGGCGCGTCGGCCGTCGAAATCGCGCTGAAGATGAGCTTCCACGCGTGGCGCAACCGCGGCCGCGCGAACAAGCAGGAATTCGTCTGCGTCGCGAACAGCTATCACGGCGAGACGATCGGCGCGCTCGGCGTGACCGACGTCGCGCTGTTCAAGGATGCGTACGATCCGCTGATCCGCCACGCGCACGTCGTCGCGTCGCCCGATGCGCGCGGCGCGCTGCCGGGCGAGACGGCCGCCGACGTCGCGGGCCGCGCGCTCGCGGACGTGCGGCGGCTGTTCGTCGAACGCGGCGACCGGATCGCCGCGCTGATCGTCGAGCCGCTCGTGCAGTGCGCGGCCGGCATGGCGATGCACGATCCGTCGTACGTGCGCGGGCTGCGCGCGCTGTGCGACGAATTCGGCGTGCACCTGATCGCCGACGAGATCGCGGTCGGCTGCGGCCGCACGGGCACCTTCTTCGCGTGCGAGCAGGCCGGCGTCTGGCCCGATTTCATGTGCCTGTCGAAAGGCATCAGCGGCGGCTACCTGCCGCTGTCGCTCGTGCTCACGCGCGACGACGTGTTCGCGGCGTTCTACGACGACGACACGACGCGCGGCTTCCTGCACTCGCATTCGTACACGGGCAACCCGCTCGCGTGCCGCGCGGCCGTTGCAACGCTCGATCTGTTCGCGCGCGACGACGTGCTCGCGAGCAACGCCCGCAAATCGGCGACGCTGCGCGCGGCGCTCACGCCGCTCGACGCGCATCCGCACGTGCGCCACCTGCGCGAGCGCGGCACGCTGTTCGCGTTCGACGTCGCGCTCGACGGCGATGCGGCACGCAGCTTCTCGCGACGCTTCTTCGAACAGGCGCTCGCGCACGAACTGCTGCTGCGCCCGATCGGCACGACCGTGTACCTGATGCCGCCGTACGTGATGAGCGACGACGACATCGCGTGGCTCGCGCAACACACGCGCGACACGCTCGACGCCACGCTGGAGGACCTCGGCCGATGAGCCTGCTCGACACCCTGCAACGCGGCCTCGCCGATCTCGACGCCCAAGGGCTACGCCGCGTGCGCCGCATCGCCGATACCGCGTGCGACGCGCGCATGACCGTGAACGGCCGCGAGATCGTCGGCTTCGCGAGCAACGACTACCTCGGCCTCGCCGCGCATCCGGCGCTCGTCGCCGCGTTCGCGCAAGGCGCGCAGCGCTACGGCTCCGGCAGCGGCGGCTCGCACCTGCTCGGCGGGCATTCGCGCGCGCATGCCCGGCTCGAGGACGAACTCGCCGGTTTCGCGGGCGGCTTCTCCGATGCGCCGCGCGCGCTGTACTTCAGCACCGGCTACATGGCGAATCTCGCCGCGATGACGGCGCTCGCCGGCAAGGGTGCGACGATCTTTTCCGACGCACTGAACCACGCATCGCTGATCGACGGCATGCGGCTGTCGCGCGCGAACGTGCAGGTCTATCCGCACGCCGATACGGCCGCGCTCGCCGCGCTGCTCGACGCGCCGGACGCCGAAACGAAGCTGATCGTCAGCGATACCGTGTTCAGCATGGACGGCGACGTCGCGCCGCTCGCCGAACTCGTCGCGCTGGCCGAACGCCACCGCGCGTGGCTCGTCGTCGACGACGCGCACGGCTTCGGCGTGCTCGGCCCGCAGGGTCGCGGCGCGCTCGCGGCCGCCGCGCTGCGTTCGCCGCATCTCGTGTACGTCGGCACGCTCGGCAAGGCGGCCGGCGTCGCCGGCGCGTTCGTGATCGCGCATGAAACCGTGATCGAATGGCTGATCCAGCGCGCACGCAGCTACATCTTCACGACCGCCGCGCCGCCGGCCGTCGCGCATGCGGTCTCGGCGAGCCTGAAGCTGATCGCGGGCGACGAAGGCGACGCGCGCCGCGCGCACCTCGCCGCGCTGATCGAACGCGCGCGCGCACTGCTGCGCAACACGCGCTGGCAGCCGGTCGATTCGCACACGGCCGTGCAGCCGCTCGTGATCGGCAGCAACGACGCGACGCTCGCCGCGATGCGCGCGCTCGACGCGCACGGCCTGTGGGTGCCTGCGATCCGGCCGCCGACGGTGCCGGCCGGCACGTCGCGGCTGCGCGTGTCGCTGTCGGCCGCGCATTCGTTCGACGATCTCGCGCGGCTCGAAGCCGCGTTGATCGAAGCCAGCGAGGCAGCCGCATGACCGCCGCCCCGCTTTCCGTCTTCGTCACCGGCACCGACACCGAAATCGGCAAGACCTTCGTGTCCGCCGCGATGCTGCACGGCTTCGCGCGGCACGGCCTGCGCGCGGCCGCGCTGAAGCCGGTCGCGGCCGGCGCGTACGAACGCGACGGCGTGTGGCGCAACGAGGATGCCGATCAGCTCGACGCCGCCGCGAACGTCGCGCTGCCGCCCGAGCTGCGCACGCCGTTTCTGCTGAAGGCGCCCGCCGCGCCGCACATCGTCGCCGCGCAGGAAGGCGTGACGCTCGACCTCGACACGATCGTCGCGTGCCATCGCGAAGCGCTGACGCGCGCGGACGTCGTCGTCGTCGAAGGCGTCGGCGGCTTTCGCGTGCCGCTGAACGACACGCAGGACACCGCCGATCTCGCGGTCGCGCTCGGCCTGCCCGTCGTGCTCGTCGTCGGCGTCCGGCTCGGCTGCATCAGCCATGCGCTGCTGACGGCCGACGCGATTCGCGCACGCGGCCTCACGCTCGCGGGCTGGGTCGCGAACCACGTCGACCCGGCCATGTCGTTCGCCGACGAGAACGTCGCGACGATCCGCGACTGGCTAGCACGCGAGCACCGCGCGCCGCTCGTCGGCCGCATCGCGCACATGACGCCGGCCGCCCCCGAATCCGCCGCGGCGATGCTCGACATCGCCGCGCTCGTCGAGTCGCTGCGCGCCGCGCGGCATTGACCCGACCGATCCCCCCATCCCGCCCAGGACAGGAAAACGAAATGACCCAAGCCCAGACCGCCGCCGTGCAACCAGACTCGATTCCCGTCGCTGCACCGGCCCCGCAACGCTGGCGCGTCGCCGACGTCGTCGCGCTGTTCGAGTTGCCGTTCAACGACCTGATGTTCCGCGCGCAGCAGGTGCATCGCGAGCACTTCGACGCGAACGCGGTGCAGTTGTCGACGCTGCTGTCGATCAAGACGGGCGGCTGCGAGGAAGATTGCGGCTACTGCTCGCAGTCGTCGCATCACGATACGGGCCTGAAGGCCGAGAAGCTGATGGACGTCGACGCGGTGCTCGACGCCGCGCGCGCGGCGAAGGCAAACGGCGCGAGCCGCTTCTGCATGGGCGCCGCATGGCGCAACCCGAAGGAGCGCCACATGCCGGCGCTGACCGAAATGGTGCGCGGCGTGAAGGAACTCGGCCTCGAAACCTGCATGACGCTCGGCATGCTCGAGGACGAGCAGGCGCAGCAGCTCGCCGACGCGGGCCTCGACTACTACAACCACAACCTCGACACGTCGCCGGAGTTCTACGGTCAGGTGATCTCGACGCGCACCTACCAGGATCGTCTCGACACGCTCGATCGCGTGCGCGACGCGGGCATCAACGTGTGCTGCGGCGGCATCATCGGGATGGGCGAATCGCGCCGCGAGCGCGCGGGCCTGATCTCGCAGCTCGCGAACCTGAACCCGTATCCGGAATCGGTGCCGATCAACAACCTCGTCGCGATCGAAGGCACGCCGCTCGAAGGCACCGCGCCGCTCGATCCGTTCGAGTTCGTGCGCACGATTGCGGTCGCGCGCATCACGATGCCGAAGGCGGTCGTGCGCCTGTCGGCCGGCCGCGAGCAGCTCGACGACGCGATGCAGGCGATGTGCTTCCTCGCCGGTGCGAACTCGATGTTCTACGGCGACCAGCTGCTGACGACGAGCAACCCGCAGACGCAGCGCGATCGCGCGCTGTTCGAGCGCCTCGGGATTCGCGCGAGCCAGGCCGATGCGCTGGCGGAAAACGCGTAAGCGGCAGTTTCATTGCTGCGACGAAAGCCGGGACGTGTCCCGGCTTTTTTTGTCAACGAACGTCACGGGCTGTGTGCATCGCCATCGCCTCCGCACTAATATTTCCCCCGTTCGCCGTAGCGATCGCGCGCGGGGCGACACACGGCCCGTCGGGCCGACATCCAATCACACTCGGGGGAAACAGGAATGAACAAAATCGCCGTCGCCGTGCTCGGCTTCGTCGCGGCTACCGCGCACGCCGCAGAACCGAAATGTTCAACGCAGACGCTGAACGGACACACCAGCGAGCTGTGCGTGACGAGCGTACCGTTCCAGCACGACTACTACACGCTGAAGGTCGATCGCGCACTGATCTTCACGTTGCCGGACGATTACGTCGAAGACGTCGCGCTGACGCACACGATTCCACAGGACGCGGCGATCGAGTTCCCGCTGTCGCGGCAAGGCACGCCGACGGTGAAGATCTCGGGCGGCTGCGCGCCGGTCAGCGAGACGCGCGACGGCACGGCGCTCGAGGTCGGCCGCCGCTGTTCGTTCAAATGGGGAAGCGTCGACATTCTGAAGGATCTGACGATCCGCTACGACTGACGAGCACGCACGCGTGTTGTCAACGCGGCACGCGCGCCACGTCGTCGAGCGCTGCGCGCGCCCTCGCGACGAGCCGCTCGTCGACCGGTGCCAGCACCTCGCCGCGCGGCCGCACGCCCGAGCCGAAGTGCACCGCGCGCACGCCCGTCGTACGGACGAAATCGCCGACCGCATCGACGGTCAGCCCCGAGCCGGCCAGCACCGTGCACGTCGAGCCTTCCGCGTGCCGCACCATCCGCGCGATCGTCGCGGCCGCATCGAGCACCGACGGATGACCGCCCGACGTCAGCACCGACGTGACGGCCGGCACGCGCAGCAGCGCGTCGAATGCGGCGTTCAGGTCGCGCGCGACGTCGAATGCGCGGTGGAACGTCAGGTCGCGGCCGTCCGCGGCGGCCGCGATGCGCGCGAGCGCGTCGAGATCGATGTCGCCGCGCGCATCGAGCGCGCCGAACACGATGCCGTTCGCGCCGGCAGCGACAGCTGCGCGTACGTCGCGCTCGATCACGCGCAGATCGTCGGCGTCGTAGACGAACGAACGGCTGTGCGGCCGCACGATCACGTTCACCGGAATCGGCACGGCGGCCACGACGGCTTCGATCAGGCCGACGCTCGGCGTCAGCCCGCCTTCGCCGATCGCGGTCACGAGTTCGAGCCGGTCGGCACCCGCGCGGGCGGCGGTCTTCGCATCGCCGACGGTCGTGGCGATCACTTCGAGGAGCACGGAAGAAGCAGCGGTTCGGATCATCGGCGGCTCGCGTATCGTCAGGACAATGCGCGCATCGTAGCGGAGCGGCGCGACCCGCGCCAGCGGGCAGGCCGCCGCCCGCGTCAGCCGCGCCGCACGAGCCAGGCGCCAGCCAGGCCGGACAACGCCGTCACCGCGAAACCGGGCATGAACCGGAACATCCGCACGCTGACGTGCAGCCCCTGCTGCCGCATCACGTCGACGAACTCAGGCGACATCAGCATCGCCACCCAACCGATCATCCCGAGCGCGGTGGTCGCGGTCGCGACGAGCAACGCGATGCCCACGCCGCGCGCACGCGGCCGAAATGCGCCGGCGAACGCGCCCACGGCAAGGAGCACGGCCGACACCGCGAACAGCACGGCGCCGAATACGATCATGAAGCCCGGATGGCCGATCCTGATGAACGCCATCGTCTGCGCGCAGAGCACGCACATGCCAGCGATCGCGAACAGTGCGATCGCCAGTGCGTTACGCAGAACCTTCATGCGAGCGCCTGCCGGAAATACGCGGTCGCCGGGCGCCGGAACAGCAGGTAGACGAACAGCGCGAACAGCAGCACGCCGGGAATCATCGCGACGAACATCGTCGACGGCATGTTGACGAGCGAGAACGCGAAGCCGAACCCGGACGTCGCCAAGTACGCGTTGCGCGACCACTCGCGGCCCTTGAGGATCGCGACGCCGATCGCGACGTTCGCCGCTTCGACGATCACGCTGACGCCGAGCGTCGCCCAGACGGGCAGCAGATAGTGCGACATCAGCGCCTGCGCAGCCGGCGCGCGGATCGAGAACGGCGTATAGATGCACGCGATCGCATTGGTCACGATCAGGATCCACGCGAGGATCGTCAGCGAAATCGGTCTTTTCATTTGTTTTCCTGTTGTTATCCGCCGTCATGGTGCCCCCGGGACGGCGCGATCGCGGCCACGGCGGCCGCGATCGCGCCATTGTCGAGGAAGCACGCGTCGAGCGCAACGATGGTGCGGCGCCGGCGCGTCCGGATCGTGACAATCGCCGCATGCGCGGCGCTCGGCGCTAACCGGCCGGCGCCTCCTCGTCGCTCCAGTCGATATCGCCGCACAGCACACGCTGCGCATCGCCGACGCGCACGGCCACCGACAGCGTCACGCACGGCTGCGCCTCGTTGATCGACAGGTACGGCCGCGTGACCTGCACGCGCCCCGGTTCGGCGATCGCCGAGCGGAAATACGGCCGGCGCAGCCAGTTCGCGCCCTGCGCGTCCGCCAGCGGCGAAAAGCGCGCCTCGGCCAGCGCGCGATCGGCGCGCAGCACGACGTTGCGGCCCGACTGCCGGCCCTGCGCGTCGAGCAGGAAACAGCGCGCGGCCGCGTCGAGCGCGAGGAAGTTCCAGCACACCTCGTCGAGCGGCTCGCCGGCCTCGAGGCGTTCGGCCGCCCGTTCGAACGCACGCAGGTACGGGGCGAGCCGCTGCGTGTCGCGCCGCTCGCGCGCTTCGGTCTGCTGACGAAAGCGCTCGGTCAGCTCGCCGATGCAGCCGGTCGCGGCCGCGCTGTCGGGCAGCCCCGGCGCGGGCCGGCCGAAGTAGTAGCCCTGCACGAAATCGGCCTCGCACGACAGCGCGATCTGCGCTTCGTGCTCGGTCTCGATCCCTTCGACGAGCACCAGCTTGCCGGCCTCGTGCAACAGCGTCACGAGCCCGTGCAGGATCGCGGTAAGCCCCGTCCGGTGCGCCGCGTGCGACAGCATGATCCGGTCGAGCTTCACGATGTCCGGGTTCAGTTGCCAGATCCGCTCGAGGTTCGAGTGGCCTGCGCCGAAATCGTCGAGCGCGATCAGGAAGCCGTGCGTGCGGAATTCGCGCACGGCCTCCGCGAGCCGCTCGATGTCGTCCGCGCGCTGTTCGAGCACTTCGAGCACGACGCGTCGCGGCGGCATGCCGAGCCGCTTCAGGTTCGCGAGCAGCGCGGCCGCCTGGAACGGATCCGTGAGCACGCCCGGGTGGACGTTGAGAAACAGCCACTCGCGCTCCGCGCCGAGCAGCGCGAAGTTCTCCAGATGCAGCGCCTGCGCGAGCCGGTCGAGCTGCAGCAGTTCGCCGCGGCGCGCGGCTTCGCCGAACACGTCGAGCGGCGACACGGCGCGGTCGAGCGCATCGTGCGCGCGCAGCAACGCCTCGTAGCCGACCGCACGCTGGTGCGACAGGCTGAATATCGGCTGGAATACGGTCGTGAGCGTCAGGTCGCGGTGCTGCGTCGCGAGCCGTTCGAAGCCGGAGCTCATCTCCCGCTCGAACCGGTACGGCGACGCGGTGGCCGGACGCTCCTGTTGCACGATCGTCATGCCCTTCTCCTGGTGATGCAGTCGAACGCGGCGTCCGGCGAAACGGACGACGAACGGGACGGCGCGCGCAATGTCATGGTTGGACCCTCGGTTGCCCGGCTCGGGCCGGGCGGCTGCCTACCTTCAAGCAAGCTCCGTGCAAGGTGCGCGAACCCCATGCGCCGCACGGCCGCGCGGGGCCGCCGCACCATCGTGGCGCACCGCCGACGCACCATTTCCGTGCGCACGCACCGGCCGCTCGAGCGCATCCGTCACGTCGGCACGCTACACTCCGTACGACCGTTTCATTCTGCCTATCCGCCGTATCGATGGAAATCGTCTTCACAGTCCTCATCCTGCTGCTGACCGTCGCGCTGTCCGGCGCCGTCACGCGCCTCCTGCCGTTGCAACTGCCGCTGCCGCTGATGCAGATCGCGTTCGGCGCGATGCTCGCGTGGCCGAAGCTGAACCTGCACGTCACGTTCGACCCCGAAATCTTCATGCTGCTGTTCATTCCGCCGCTGCTGTTCGCGGACGGCTGGCGAATTCCCAAGCGCGAGCTTTACCTGCAGCGCCGCGCGATCCTGATGCTCGCGTTCGGGCTCGTGTTCATGACGGTACTCGCAGTCGGCTACTTCGCGCATTGGCTGATTCCCGAGTTGCCGCTGCCGATCGCGTTCGCGCTCGCGGCGGTGCTGTCGCCGACCGATGCGGTCGCGCTGTCCGGCATCGCAGGCAAGGGGCGCATTCCGCCGCAACTGATGCACATCCTCGAAGGCGAGGCGTTGATGAACGACGCGTCGGGCCTCGTCGCGCTGAAGTTCGCGATCGCGGCCGCGCTGACCGGCGTGTTCTCGCTGCGCGCCGCATCGGTCACGTTCGTGATCGTCGCGGCCGGCGGGCTCGCGACGGGTGCGATCGTGTCGTGGGTGTTCAGCGCGCTGTCGACGCGCTTCCTGAATGCCGAGCAGGAAGGCGACCCGGCCCCCGGCATCGTGATGACGCTGCTGGTGCCGTTCGCGGCCTACCTGTTCGCCGAGCACCTCGACCTGTCGGGCGTGCTCGCGGCCGTGTCGGCCGGGATGATGATGAACTACACGAGCTTTTCGCGCAAAAGCACCGTCGCGTCGCGCGTGCGCGCCGAAAGCACGTGGGCAATGATCGAGTTCGTGTTCAACGGCATGGTGTTCATCATGCTCGGGCTGCAGTTGCCGCACATCATCGGCCGCGCACTCGTCGATGCGCACCATACGAGCGACGCGCTGGTCGGCCGCATGATCTTCAACGTATGCGCGATGATGCTCGCGCTGTACGCGATCCGCTTCCTGTGGGTGTGGCTGCTGCGCTGGTTCGCGAGCCGCCGCGCCGCGCGCCATGGCCTCGCCGGCACGATGGCCGGCGTGCGCACGATCGCGGTGATGACGGTCGGCGGCGTGCGCGGCGCGGTCACGCTCGCCGGTGTGCTGTCGATCCCGGTCGCGCTGTCCGACGGCGTGCCGCTGCCGGGCCGCGACACCGCGGTCTTCATCGCGTCGGCCGTGATCCTGGGCTCGCTGATCGTCGCGGTGATCGGCCTGCCGCTGCTGCTGCGCGGCGTGCGCTCGACGCGCAACCCGCTCGGCGACGAGGAGCGCATTGCACGCTCGGCCGCTGCGCAGGCCGCGATCCGCGCGGTCGATTCGTCGCACGACGCGATCTCGGCCGATCTCGACGAATCGGGCGCGGCACGCTGCGCGGACATCTCCGCACGCGTGATGGACCAGTACCGCCGCCGGCTGGCCGCGCTGGCCGAGGACGGCCCCACGCCGCGCGCGCAAGCGCAGCAGGCCGAAACGATGGAGCTGCAGATGCGGATCGCGGCCGTGCGTGCGGAACGCTCGGCGCTGTATCGGCTGCGCAGCGACAGCAAGATTTCCGACGAGACGCTGACGAAGCTGCTTCGCGAGATCGACCTGTCCGAAACCGCGCTGTCGACGCGCAAGAAAGGCATTCTTTGAGCGACCGGCCCCGGCCTGCGCGCCGCCGCCCGCGGGCATGAAAAAACGGCGACGCATCGGCGTCGCCGTTCTCACCTCCGCTCGCGATCGCGTTACTTCGCGACGACGACCGGGATCCCCTTCAGCATCCCCGCGCCTTTCATCTCGTCGAGCGCGTGCTGCACGGCCGCGCTCGTCGCTGCGTCGATGCCGAGCTGCAATGCGAGCTCGCGTTCCGCGCGCTTCACGCCGGCGAGGTTGCGCACCTTCACGTGGCCGAAGCCGCGCACGCGGGCGTGCAGGTCGGCCAGTTGCACGACCTGCGCCGCATTGCCGGCCGTCATCGCGGCGAACGCACGCGCGAGCGTGGTTTCGTAGTCGTCGGCCAGCGCGTGCTCCATCCTGCGCTCGACCGTGCGGCCGAACGGATCGAGCCACGTGCCGCGCAGGCTGCGCACGCGCGCCAGCATGCCGAGCACCGGCCACATCCACTGGCCGAACACGCGCTTCCTCGGCGCGGCGCCGTCGCTGCCGGCCTTCGCGACCGTCGGCGGCGCCAGGTTGAACTTCACGCGGTACGCGTGGCCCGGCACGCCTTCGAACTGCGCTTCGAGCGCCGTGCGGAACGCGTCGTCCGTGTACAGCCGCGCGACTTCGTATT
This sequence comes from Burkholderia sp. MSMB1072, assembly GCF_001524725.1. Classification (NCBI taxonomy): domain Bacteria; kingdom Pseudomonadati; phylum Pseudomonadota; class Betaproteobacteria; order Burkholderiales; family Burkholderiaceae; genus Burkholderia; species Burkholderia sp. MSMB1072. The sequence goes on along the minus strand of NZ_LOYC01000041.1, from coordinate 56,693 downwards.
CGTCCTTCACCGCGAGCAGCCGGTAGAACGTCGTCGCGACCGCGCGCGTGAGCGCGTCGTCGCCCTTCGCGCGCGCCGCGTTCACCAGCGCACGGTAACGCTCGACGTAGCGCGCGCCGCCGTATGCGTCGAGGCGCGCTTCGCGATCGGCGATCAGCTCCGCGAGCGTCTCCGGCGCGGCGTGGGCGACCACCGCATGCCGCGCGTTCCACAACGCGTCGAGGCCCGCCGCGTCGCCGGCCGCCATCCGGCCGATCGAGAACGCGAGCTTGTTCATCGGCACCGCGACGTTGTTCAGCTCGATCGCGCGCATCATCGCGGCGAGCGACACCGGCACGAGGCCGAGCTGCCATGCGAAGCCGAGCATCAGGATGTTCGCGCCGATCGAGTCGCCGAGGAACTTCGCGGCGAGCGCCTGCGCGTCGCAGCTCGACAGGTAGCCGTCGCCGGCAGCGTGGCGCATCTTCTCGAGCAGCGCATCCGCGTGCAGGTTCGCGTCGGGATTCTGCACGAACGACGCATTCGGGATCCGGTGCGTGTTGACGACGATCCGCGAACGCGCGTGACGCACCGTCTGCAGCGCTTCGGCGCTCGCGCCGACGACCATGTCGCATGCGAGCAGCACGTCGGCCTGCTGCGTGTCGATGCGCACCTGGTTCAGCCACCGGTCGCTCGATGCGATCCGCACGAACGACAGCACCGAGCCGCCCTTCTGCGCGAAGCCCATGAAGTCGAGCACCGAGGCGCTCTTGCCTTCGAGGTGCGCGGCCATGCTGATCAGCGCGCCGACCGTCACGACGCCCGTGCCGCCGACGCCCGTCACGAGCATGTCGAACGGCGCCGCGTCGAGATGCGTCGCCGGCACCGGCAGCGCGTCGACGCGCGCGGCGAGCGCCGCTTCGTCGAATGCGGCGCCGGCCGCCTTCTTCAGCGCCGCGCCTTCGACCGTCACGAAGCTCGGGCAGAAGCCGTTCACGCACGAATAGTCCTTGTTGCACGACGACTGGTCGATGCGGCGCTTGCGGCCGAGCGGCGTTTCGAGCGGCTCGACCGACAGGCAGTTCGACTGCACGCCGCAATCGCCGCAGCCTTCGCACACCGCGTCGTTGATGAACAGGCGCTTGTCCGGGTCGGGGAATTCGCCTTTCTTGCGGCGGCGGCGCTTCTCGGCCGCGCAGGTCTGGTCGTAGATCAGCACGGTGACGCCCGGCGTCTCGCGCAATTCGCGCTGCACCGCGTCGAGTTCGCTGCGGTGATGGAACGTCGTGCCGGCCGGGAACTGCCCGTGATGGCCGTCGTACTTCTCCGGTTCGTCGGACACCACGACGAAGCGCGACACGCCTTCGGCCTCGACCTGCCGCGCGATCTGCGGCACCGAGATGCTGCCGTCGACCGGCTGGCCGCCCGTCATCGCGACCGCGTCGTTGTAGAGGATCTTGTACGTGATGTTCGCTTTCGCGGCGACCGCCTGGCGGATCGCGAGAATGCCCGAGTGAAAGTAGGTGCCGTCGCCGAGGTTCTGGAACACGTGCTTCGTGTTGGTGAACATCGCGTGCGCGGCCCAGTCGACGCCCTCGCCGCCCATCTGGATCAGCCCCGTGGTGTCGCGCTCCATCCACGACGCCATGAAGTGGCAGCCGATGCCGGCCTGCGCGATCGAGCCTTCCGGCACCTTCGTCGACGTGTTGTGCGGGCAGCCCGAGCAGAAGTACGGCGTGCGCTTCACCGCATCGGCCTCGTTCGACAGGATCTGCGGCGCGACGAGATCGACGACCCGTTCGCGGCGGTCGAGTGCCGGCTTGTGCCGTGCGAGCCAGTCGGCGAACACCGGCAGGATGCGCGACGGACGCAGCTCGCCGAGCTCGGAGAGCAGGCACGCGCCGGCCGCGTCATGCTTGCCGAGCACGCGCGGGCGCGCGCCTTCGGTGCGGTTGTACAGGTAGTCCTTGATCTGCTGCTCGACGACCGGCCCCTTCTCCTCGATCACCAGCACTTCGGCGAGCCCGTCGACGAAGGTCTCGACGCGCGTCATCTCGAGCGGATACGACAGGCCGACCTTGTAGATCCGCACGCCGGCCGCGTCGAGATCGGCGATCGTCAGGTCGAGGCGGCGCAGCGCTTCCATCAGGTCGAGGTGCGCCTTGCCGCAGGTGACGATCCCGACGTTCGCGTGCGCGCTCGGCGCGATCCACTTGTCGATGCTGTTGGCGCGCGCGAAATGGCGAACCGCGTCGAGCTTCGCCGCGAGGCGCGCCTCGATCGTGAGGCTCGGCAGGTCGGGCCAGCGGTTGTGCAGGCCGCCCGCGGGCGGCGTGAACCCTGCCGGTGCCGGCCAGCGCGTCTGCAACGCATCGAGGTCGACGGTCGAGCCCGACTCGACCGTTTCCGAGATCGCCTTGAAGCCGACCCACGCGCCCGAGTAGCGCGACAGCGCCCAGCCGTACAGGCCGAATTCGAGCATGTCGGCGATGTTCGACGGGTTCACGACCGGCATGTGCCACGCCATCATCGCGAAGTCGCTCTGGTGCGGCATCGACGACGACACGCAGCCATGGTCGTCGCCCGCGACGACCAGCACGCCGCCGTGCGGCGACGAACCGTACGCGTTGCCGTGCTTCAGCGCGTCGCCCGCGCGATCGACACCCGGGCCCTTGCCGTACCACATCGCATACACGCCCTCGACCGTGCGCTCCGGGTCGGCCTCGACCCGCTGCGTGCCGAGCACCGCCGTGCCGCCGAGTTCCTCGTTGATCGCGGGCAGGAAGCGCACGCCGCTCGCGTCGAGCAGTTTCTTCGCCTTCCACAGCTGCTGGTCGACCATGCCGAGCGGCGAGCCGCGGTAGCCGCTGACGAAGCCGGCCGTGTTCAGGCCCTGCTCGACGTCGGCCGCGCGCTGCATCAGCAGCAGGCGAATCAGCGCCTGCGTGCCGGTCAGGAAGATCCGGCCGCGCGTCGCGGTCAGGTTGTCGGTCAGGCGGTAGTCGGACAGGGCAGGCGTGCCGTCGACGGGCAGGCGGGCGGTCATGGGGGGAGTCTCCGGATTGTGCTGTTCTGGGCCGTGCGCGGCGGGGCGTCGGATGACGCGGGGCGCCGGCAGCGAATGGCTCTATTTTTTCGCGCGCAGCCGAGAATGTTTTTCCTCATCTTGCTCGGAGCGGCGTGCGGCGAGAAAAACTGCGCAGCTTTCTGCCGATATTTGAGAGAGTTTTCGCGCGGGCAGCGGGAGCGCGGTGGGTGATGCGTCGGGGGCGGTCGACGCTCGGGCGGAAAAGCCGGCGCAGGTCGCAAGGGTCGCCGCCCGACCGGCGATCGGCGCTCGAACCTCGACCGGCAAGGGTTTCGGCGGCATCGGCCGTCATCCTCACCATTGAAATGCACAGCGTTCCGAGTGGCCGGAAGCGACGGATGTCCACACCGCCGCCCCTTCGGCCGATCGGGCTCGCGCGCTCACCGTTCGATTGCACAGCATTTCGAGTGGCATCGGGGCCGGGATGTCCACATCCGGAATCGACATGCGGGACGCCCGGGCAGCGGCGCTCACCGTTGAAATTCACAGCTTGGCGAGTGGGTCGCGGCGATGGATATCCACATCGGAAATCGCGGGGTTTCGTCGGTCCTCTGCTTGCGCTCACCGCTCGAATACACAGCGTCGAGAGTGGGTTTGGAGGGCGAATATCCTCGCCGGAACCCGCATGCCGCGCGATTGCCGGCTCGCACTCACCTTTGAAATACACAGGGGTTCGACTGGCTGCAGTGGCAGTTGTCCACGTCCAGGTCTACGTTGCCTCCTGGCCATCCGGGCACCCTCACCGTTGAAAACCACAGCGCTTCGAGTGATTGACCGGGCCTGATGCCCTCGCTTGAACACGCAGGCCGTGCGATTGCCGGCTCATTCTCACCATTGATATACACAGGGGCTCGACTGGCTGCCGTAGCAGTTGTCCACGTGCGGATCTGCGTTGCCTGCTGGCCATCCGGGCACTCTCACCGTTGAAAACCACAGCGCTTCGAGTGATTGACCGGGCCCGATGTCCTCGCCTGAACACGCAGGCCATACGATTGCCGACTCACTCTCACCATTGATATACACAGGGGCTCAACTGGCTGCGGTGGCGGTTGTCCACGTCCGGATCTGCGTTGCCTCCTGGCCATCCGGACACCCTCATCGTTGAAAACCACAGCGCTTCGAGTGATTGACCGGGCCTGATGCCCTCGCCTGAACACGCAGGCCATACGATTGCCGACTCACTCTCACCATTGATATACACAGGGGCTCAACTGGCTGCGGTGGCGGTTGTCCACGTGTGGATCTGCGTTGCCTCCTGGCCATCCGGGCACTCTCACCGTTGAAAACCACAGCGCTTCGAGTGATTGACCGGACCGGATGCCCTCGCCTGAACACGCAGGCCATACGATTGCCGACTCACTCTCACCATTGATATACACAGGGGCTCAACTGGCTGCGGTGGTGGTTGTCCACGTGTGGATCTGCGTTGCCTCCTGGCCATCCGGGCACCCTCACCGTTGAAAACCACAGTGCTTCGAGTGATGGAGTGGGCCGGATATCCACATGGATGAGCGTTCTCCGATCGATAACCGCCGCGCGTCTCGAAGGACGCCGACGAGCGGCGGTCCATACTGGAAGCGACTCATCACGCGATCAGGCACCGATGCTCACCGTCGAGATACACAGTGCCGCGAGTCGTTCCGGCGGACGGATATCCACACGGAAATGCGCGTAGCCGTTGCTCGCGATCTGGCGCCTCGGCCTGACGGGAACATCGCTTCGCGTGGCGTCGTCGGTCGAACAGCCGCATCCTGAAGGGCGGCGCGCCGGTCGCGAACTCACGCTCACCATTGAATTGCACAGCGCGCAGAGTCGTTGAAGAAGGCGGACAAGCGCGTCGAAATCCGCGCGTTGCGAACCACGCACCGGCGCTCACCGTTAGAATGCACAGCCGTTCGATTGGGGGCCGGAGCCGGATATCGACGTCGCCCTGCCCGCATGCTTGGGGGCGCGCACGCGCGCCATCGGCTAGAATGCGCGTCGCCCTGCACCGCGACAATGGCCCGAAACCCGCACCGGTGCGGGCGCGCAGCCGGATCGGTCGCGGCGCTCACCATTAAATTTCACAGCATTTCGCTTCGTCAGGACGCGAGTTGTCCACAACCCGCTTCATGTCTCACGCAGCATCCGGTCATCCTCACCTGTGAAAACCACAGGGCGTCGAGTCGTTTCGACGCGCGGATATCCACAACCGCGGGCGCGACCGGATCTTCATCTGCCGATCGACGGACGCCTTGGCGCACGAAATCCCGGAAAAGCCGAAAAGGCTTGTCCGGACGGCCTCCGCGGCACACTCACCGTTCGATTGCACAGCGTTTCGAGTGGCTTTGGCGGCGTGTTGTCCACATCCCGCCGACGATGCTTCGTCGCGCCGGCACGCCCGGGCGACGTTATTCCGCGATCGACCGGATGACCTTCGCCGGATTGCCGCCGACCAGCGTATTCGGCGGCACGTCCCGGGTGACGACGGCCGCGGCTGCGACGACCGCGTTTTCGCCGATCGTCACGCCGCCGATGACCGTCGCACCCGCGCCGATCCACACGTTCCGCCCGATCACGATCGGCTTCGCGACCACGCAGTCGCGTCGCCGCGACGGCTCGACCGGATGACCGGACGTGATGAGGTTGACGTTCGGGCCGATCATCACGTCGTCGCCGATCTCGAGTCCGCCCAGGTCGTAGAACGTGCAGTTCTGGTTGACGAACACGTTGCGCCCGAGCTTCATGCCCGCGCCGCCCGTCGCATGGAACGGCGGGATCAGCACGAAATCGTCGTCCACCTGCGTGCCGATCAGTTCGCCGAACAATGCGCGCACGTCCGCCGCATCGTCGAACGTCAGGCGGTTGAGCCGCGCGGTGATCGCCATCGCCCGTTTGATCTCGGCCACCATGGCCGCCGATTCGGGTGTCCTGCGCGGAATGATGGTGGTGCGATCGTCGTTTGCCATGCGTGACGGGTCTCCAGTAGGTGCGGGGTTGCGCGATGCGTTGACGATCGCGGACGAACGGCCGATTGCGTTGCCGCGTGCGCGGAGGCTGCGGGCGGGCCCGGCACATTGTAGTGATGCCGCTTTTTCGCCGGGGTTTTCTGGGTCTTCTGTAAATAACTAGTTTTTTTATAACCAGTTATTTACAGAACCCCTGTCACATAAGGGTTTCATCGCGTCTTCCGCCGGCTTCACCGCATGCAGCCGACCCGCGCGCCCCTGTCCCAACCACCCGGGCTCGGGTACGCTTGAGGCTCCCCCGGCTCGACACCTGCACCCAAACGCGGAGGCGCGATGAAGCTCTACTACTGGCCGAAGACCCGGGCATTCCGGGCGCTGTGGATGCTCGAGGAAATCGGTGTGGTGTACGAACTCGTGCCGGTCGATCTGCGCTCGCACGAACAGGGCAGCGATGCGTTCGTGCAGGTCAACCCGATGGCCAAGCTGCCCGCGCTCGACGACGGCAGCGCCCCGTTCGCCGAATCGGGCGCCGTGCTGCTCTATCTCGCCGATCGCTGCCCGGGCGCCGGGCTCGGCATCGCCCCCGACGATCCGCTGCGCGGCCGTTTCCTCCAGTGGATGTTCTTCACGCCGACCTGCCTCGAACCGGCGATGGCCGAGAAATTCACCGGCGCGTCGGGCAATCCGGTTGCGTTCGGCTGGGGCAACATCACCCGCGTGCAGCGCGCCCTCGCACAAGCGCTCGCCCACAGTCGCTGGCTCGTCGGCGAGCGCTTCACCGCGGCCGACCTGCTGCTCGCCAGCACGCTGAAGATCGCGTTCGACGCGCATCTGCTGCCGCACGAAGGCGTGCTCGGCGACTACGTCGCGCGCGCCGAGGACCGCGACGCGTTCCGCCGCGCGGTCGAGATCGAACGGCGCGAAGCGGCGCGTCTGCTGCACGGGTGAGGCGCAACGGGGGCGGCCCCCGTCGCCCTCGATCACGTCTGCGCGGCCGGCCCCGGCGCCGACGCGTCCGCGTCGATCACCACGCCCGGCGAACCGCGCTCGTCGGTATCGACGTCGATCGGCACGACGTCGTGAAAATGCGTGTAATCGATGTGCGTGATGCCGTCCTCGTCGTGCATCAGGTCGACATAGCGGTGGCGCCAGCGGATCTCGCCATGCGCCCATGCATGACGCGCCTGCATGACCTGCGCGGTGGTCTCGTCCGAGCCCTCGATCGTGATCAGCAATTGCGCGTCGCGCGCGGCGAGCGATTCGGGCGTCTCGCCGAACAGCGCGCTCGACTCGTCGATCACGTGCATCAGGTTCCAGCCGAGCAGGAAGATCGGATGCTCGTTGCGCACGAGCGGCAGGTCGTGAATCTTGCGCAGCGAATAGCCCTCGTGCGTGCCTTCGACGCGCATCAGCCGCAGTTTCGCCTGCGCCTCGGCAATCACGTTCTGGCGGGCATTCGCTGCGCGCACCATCAGCGTCATCCGGCCGTTCAGCGGCCGCACGATCGCGTAGCGCGCGAACAGGATCTTCGCCTGCGGCCGCGAAAACCGCGCGAACACGAGCCCCGTGGCCAGCGCGATGCCCGACATCCCGACGAAGATCTCGAACGTCGCGACGAGGTGCGCATAAACCGTCTGCGGATGCATGTCGCCGTAGCCGACGGTCGCGAGCGTCTCGACGCTGAAGAAGAACGCGCCGCCGAAGCCGGCCGGCGACTGGTTCGCGATCGGCGCATGGCCCAGCAGGTAGAGCGCCGCGAAACCGCCGTTGAGCAGCAGGAACAGCACCGCGAGCGACAGGAAGAACACGGGCCAGCTCACCGTCAGCGCGCGGTGATAGAAATCGCGCCAGCCGAGCGGCGGCATCCCGTACGCGATCACCGGGCGGGTGCCCGACCAGATCTTGCGGCCACGGCCGCGGGAGGCTGGGGAGGACGAATCGACGTTCATCGCGCGGCGCAGGTTGCAGGGAGGCGATGAGCGTAGCACGCGCGGCAGCGGCGGGGAATGCGGGGCGGTTCGGAACGGCAAACCGCCCCGCAGCCGCAAAAAAAGCCGGCCGCGCGAGCGGCCGGCTGCATCGTCATGCGGGCTCGCGCGTGGCGCCCGCCGCAATCACTTCCGGTCGACGATCACCTGGTCGAACGTGCCGCCGTCGGCGAAATGGGTCTTCTGCGCGTTCGCCCAGCTGCCGAAGACCTGCTCGACGCTGAATGTCTTCAGCGGCTTGAACTCGGCCGCATGCTTCTTCAGCACGGCCGCGTCGCGCGGGCGCAGATGGTGCTGCGCGATGATCTCCTGCGCTTGCGGCGTGTACAGGTAGTCGAGATACGCCTGCGCGACCTTGCGCGTGCCTTTCTTGTCGACCACCTTGTCGACGACGGCGACGGGCGGCTCCGCGAGGATGCTCGCCGACGGATACACCGCGTCGAACTGCCCGCCCGACGCGCCCGTGTCCATCAGCGCGACCTCGTTCTCGAACGTGACGAGCACGTCGCCGATGCCGCGCTGCGTGAACGTCGTCGTCGCGCCGCGACCGCCCGAATCGAGCACCGGCACGTTGCGGAAGATCGCCTTCTCGAAGTCGAGCGCCTGCTGGTCGGTCGCACCCTTCTGCTTCTGGAAGCCCCAGGCGGCGAGATACGCATAGCGGCCGTTGCCCGACGTCTTCGGGTTCGCGATGATCACCTGGACGCCCGGCTTCGCGAGATCGCCCCAGTCCTTGATCGCCTTCGGGTTGCCCTTGCGCACGAGGAACACCATCGTCGTCGAATACGGCGAGCTGTTGTCCGGGAAGCGCGCGCGCCAGTCCTTCGGCAGCAGTTGGCCGCGCTCGGCGAGCAGGTCGATGTCGTTCGGCTGGTTCATCGTCACGACGTCGGCCTGCAGCCCCTGCAGCACCGACAGCGCCTGCGCGCTCGACGCGCCGTGCGACTGCTTGATCGTGACCGTCTCGCCGGTCTTCTGCTTGTAGGCGGCGGCAAAGCTCGCGTTGATGTCCTTGTACAGCTCGCGCGTCACGTCGTACGACACGTTCAGGATCGACGTGTCCGCATGCGCGGCCGCCGCCGCCACGACCAGCGCCGCCGCCGCGCCCGTGTGCAGCCAGCGGCCGATCCCCTTGATGCTTGCCATCGTGATATGCCCCGTTTCCAGTGGTGGTGAATGTGCGTGACCGCACGCGTACGCGCCGTCATCGAAACGTAAGCGGGCATTCTAGCGGCCGGGCGCAGCGCGCCTTCCAATCAGTCGTGGAAAGCAAATCTCGAATCCTGCTAAACGACGGCCGGGGCTCGCGCACCCTGCCGCCGCGGTGTTAAGATCGCCGCTCAGCCCACTCACGGTTCATCCATGTCCGCTACCCTGCGCTCGCCCTCGATCCTCGCCGCCGTCGCGGCAGGCGCGCGCGCGGCCGGGCTGAAACTGAAAAAACGACTCCTCGACTGACGGGGACGTCGCGTCCCGTCAGGCGAATGCCGGACGGGATGCCCGCAGGTCGTTTCATTCTCCTTGCACGCACGCCTCGCTCCGGCCCCCGCCGGCGGAACGGTTCCTTCCCACTCCGTTTCCACCATGAGGCTTTGCATGAACACACGTTTCGAAGGTATCTGGCTGCCGATCGTCACGCCGTTCCACCACGACGAGGTCGATCACGCGGCGCTCGCGCGGCTCGCACGCCGTTATGCGGCCGCCGGCATCGCGGGCTTCGTCGCGGGCGCGACGACCGGCGAAGGCGTGCTGCTCGACGCGCGCGAACAGGACGCGGTATTCGCGACGCTGCGCGACGCGGCGCCCGCGCTGCCGATCGTCGTCGGGCTGACCGCGAGCGCGACGCATTTCGCGACCGCCCGCGCGCGGGAGCTCGCGGCGCTGCGCCCCGACGGGCTGCTCGTCACGCCGCCCGTCTACGTGCGGCCGACGCAGGACGGCATCCGCCGCCATGTCGAGGCGATCGTCGACGCGGCCGACCTGCCCGTGCTCGTCTACAACATCCCGTACCGCACCGGCGTGAACGTCGAACTGGACACGCTGCAGGCGCTCGCGCGCGATCCGCGCGTCGCGGGCATCAAGGAATGCGGCGGCACGCTCGACCGGATGAGCCGGCTCGTGCACGACACGCCGCTCGCGATCCTGTCCGGCGACGACAACCAGAACTTCGCGGCGATGTGCGCGGGGGCGCACGGCGCGATCGCGAGCAGCGCGCACGTGCTGCCCGAATGGCATGTGCGGATTCATGCGTGGCTGCGCGACGGGCGGCTCGCCGACGCGCGGCGCCTGTCGGTCGCGCTGCAGCCGCTCGTCGCGGCGCTGTTCGCGGAACCGAACCCGGCGCCGGTGAAGGCCGTGCTCGCCGCGCAAGGGTGGTGCGAGGACGGGTTGCGGCTGCCGTTCGTGCCGGCGAGCGACGGGTTGCGGGAGAGGCTGGGCAGGCTCCGTGCGGAACTCGAGGAAATCGGACCGCACGCTGCGGCTGTATGAACGGCCCGTCATGCATCGGGGGCCGGCGACCGCCGGCTTCCCGCCTGCCAGATTGTTTCAGACTGTCAGAACCACAGACATGCCGTACCGGGCGAGATGCCCATCGGCAGTGACGAGCTGCAGGGGTTCATGCTGGGCCTGCGCAACGAGCAGCCGATCGAACGGGGCGCGATGATGGCTCGGCAAGCTGCGTACGGCTGCCCCGTGTACGGCCCGGACCGGCAGTTCGCGGAACCCGCTCGCCCGAAGCACGCGAACTAGCCGATCCACGTCGACATCGAGCTTCCCCAAGCCGGCCTTGATCGCGGCTTCCCAGATACTCGCGCTGCTGACGAACCGCTCGTCGGCATCCGCGATCAGCCTGCGTGCTCGGGCGCTGAGCTTCGGGTCATCGGTCACGCTCCACAAGAAGATGTGCGTATCGAGCAGCAACCGCATCAGCGCCCTTCAAAAGCTGCCAGCAAGTCGTCGGGCAGCGGTGCGTCGAAGTCGTCCGCAATCCGAACCTGACCTTGCAGGAGACCGAACCGAACGGGCCGCTTGACGGATACGGACCGATCCCCGGATGCTGGCGGGTTCGAGATCGCGGTTTCCTCGCCGGAAATCGGAACGTCGACTTGTTGCGATGGATTGGCCGTGGTGCCGGGGATATTTGCGCGTTGCATGATGACCTCCGCTTTGGATGCCACCACTGTAGTCAAGTCCGTCCGAACGATCCATTCAGCCGGATGGGGGATGCCTGCCGGATCTCGGCGGCTCGTCACGCCGCGAGCGCTACGCCGCCCTCCTCCGTCGCCCCCCGCACCGCCTGCGTCACGATCCGCGCGAGCCGGTCGACCGTCGGGGTCGCCGACGACGTGCGCCGCAGCAGGATCAGCGGCAAGCTCGGCAGCGCCGGCAACCCGCACGACGCGGCATCGAGCACGCGCACCGACGCCGGCAGCCCGTAATGCGAGCGCACCGTCAGCCCGAGCCCCGCCGCCGCGGCCGCCCATAGCCCGGCCAGGCTCGGCGTCGTGAACGCGACGCGCCACGGCACGCCGGCACGATCGAGCGCATCGGTCGCCGCGCCGAAGAAGCGGCACGGCCGGTCGAACACGACGAGCGGCAACGGCTCGCCCGTCGCCCGCACGGCGCGGCCGCCGGGCTCGCCGGCGCCGCCCGCACCACCCGCGCCCCCATCGCCATTCGGCACACCGAAACCACCGCCCGCCGCCGCGCCGATCCATTGCATCGGCACCTGCGCGATCGCTTCGCTGTCGATCCCCGCCCGCGACACGAGCGCCGCCGACGCCGGATCGCCCCACACGAGCGCCAGATCGAGCTGGTTCGCATCGAGCCGGTCGAGCAGATCGGCGTTGCGCGCCACGCGCGCCTCGATCTTCACCTTCGGATGCGCACGCGCGAACCGCCCGAGCACGTCCGGCAGGATCGCCTCGCCGAAATCCTCCTGCAGCCCGACCCGTACCCAACCGTCGAGATTCACGCCGCGCACGGCCGCGGCCGCCTCGTCGTTCAGCTCGATCATCCGCCGCGCGTAGCGCAGCATCGCGTCGCCGGCATCGGTCAGCGCGAGCCCGCGCCCGGCTTTCACGAACAGCGGCGTGCCGGCCTGCTCCTCGAGCTTGCGGATCTGCGCGCTCACCGCCGACGACGAGCGCGCGACGCGATCCGCCGCCTTCGCGAAACTGCCGAGATCCACGCCTGCGACGAGGCTGCGCAGCGCCGCGACGTCGAAGTTGGGCCGCGCCAGCGCGGCATCGGCCGCCGCGAGCGGCTCGCCGCCGTCGCGCGGAATGTCTTGTCCGGGCATCTCGATCATCCTGTTTTATCGAACGATTCATCAAAAACTTTCCGATTTTCAGGATGAATGTAGGCGGCCAAACTGTGCACGTCAACCTCGAACCGGGCCTGCCGTCATGGATACCTCGTGCATCGCTTCTCCTTCTTCGCCTGCCCGCGACGTGCGCGGGCCGGCCCATCGCTGGCGCGTGCTGGCCGCCGGCGTCGCCGCCAACATGAGCTTTTCGGCCGCCGCGGCCGGCATTCCGACCACGGCCGTGTGGATGCGCGCCGCCTACCATCTCGACAACGGCGCACTCGGCCTCGTGCTCGGTGCGCTCGGCTTCGGCGTCGCGCTGTCCGAGCTGCCGTGGGGGATCGCCGCCGACCGCTTCGGCGACCGCCGCGTGCTGCTGGCCGGGCTCGTCGCGACGGCCGCGATGCTCGCGCTGATGATGTGCACGATCGTCCCGACCGCGCAAGCGGCGCCGCCGCTGATGCGCGTCGTCGCGGCCATGGGCTGCGTCGGCCTGCTCGGCGGCAGCGTGAACGGTTCGAGCGGGCGCGCGGTGATGCGCTGGTTCGGCGAGCGGGAGCGCGGGCTCGCGATGAGCATCCGCCAGACGGCCGTGCCGCTCGGCGGCGGCCTCGGCGCGGCGCTGCTGCCGTCGCTTGCATCGCACGCCGGCTTCGCCGCGGTGTTCGGCGCGCTGATGCTGCTGTGCGCGGGATCGGCCGCGCTCACGTGGCGCTGGCTGCACGAGCCGCCCGCCGAGCCGGCCGCGGCGTACCTCGCCACGCATCGCGCCGCCCGACGGCCGCAGGTCGCCGGCCACGCGCGCAACCCGCTCGCGAGCGGCCCCGTGTGGCGCATCGTGCTCGGCATCGGCCTGCTGTGCGCGCCGCAATTTGCGGTGCTCACGTTCGCGACGGTGTTCCTGCACGACTTCGGCCGGCTCGGCCTTGCCGGCATCAGCACGGCGATGGTCGCGCTGCAGCTTGGCGCGATGGCGATGCGCGTCTGGAGCGGCCGCCATACCGACCGGCACGGCAATCGGCGCGCGTACCTGCGCGGTTCCGTGCTCGTCGCGGCCGGGTCGTTCGCGCTGCTCGCGGCGGCGACGGCCGGCAGCCCGCATGTGCCGCTCGCCGCGATCGTCGCGATTCTCGTGTTCGCCGGCATCTGCGTGTCGGCATGGCACGGCGTCGCGTACACGGAGCTGGCGACGCTCGCGGGCGCGAACCATGCGGGCACCGCGCTCGGGATGGCGAACACGATCGTCTATCTCGGGCTGTTCGCGACGCCGCTCGCGATTCCGCCGCTGCTCGCCGCGAGTTCGTGGAGCATGGTGTGGCTCGCGGCGGCGTTGATCGCGGGCGCGACCTATCCGCTGTTTGCGCGATGACGGGCGCGCGCGGCGCCCGACCGGGCGGAGCGCGGGCCGCCGTCGCACGGCGCGGTCAGAACTTGTACACGGCCGACAGCATCGCCGAACGGCCGTCGCCGAGCTCGACCGCCGACGACCGCGATTCGCTGCCCGACACCTGCCGCACGCGTTCGACGTAAGCACGATCGAACAGATTGTCGACGTTCAGCTGGAGGCGCAGCCGGCGGCTCACGTCGTAACTCGCCATCAGGTTGTGCACCCAGTACGCGCCGAGCTTGCCGTCGCCCTGCGACGTCACGTTGCGCCGGCCGACGAAGTGCGAGCCGTAGCCGAGCGTCCAGCCCGCCGGCAGCCGATAGGTCGTCCATACGTTGAACGCGTGCCGCGGCGTGTTGCCGAGCGCCTGCCCGTCGCGCCGCGGCGACGACGGCGAGCTGAGCGTCACGCTCGCCAGGTACGTGTAGTTCGCGAACACGTCCCAGCGCGGCGTCACCTTGCCGGCGGCGCCGAGTTCGACGCCGCGCACGCGTTGCCGGCCCGCGAGCGCATAGCTGCCGTCGGCCATTCGTTCGCGCGCGTTCTTCTTTTCGGTCTGGAACAACGCGCCGTTCAGCGCGATGCCCGCGAGCCCTTCCCATTTCGCGCCGAGTTCGACGCTCTCGTTTTTCTCGGGCGCGAGCGCGCCGGTCGCCGCGCTCACGCCGGAGCCGGTGGTCACGAGGAATTCGGCGGACGGGTTGAACGACGTGCCGTACGCGAAATACGCACGACCGTTGTCGGTCGGCTTGAACACGAGCCCCGCGCGCGTGCTCAGATGCCGATCGGCGGTATCCGCGCGCTCGGTGGGCTTGCCGGCCGCGGTGCCTTCCGACCAGCCATCGATCCAGTCGTGCCGCAGCCCGACGTCGATGTCCCAATAGCGGCCGACCGAGATCGTGTCGAACGCGTACAGCGCCTTCACGACCAGCGCGGTGTCGTTGCGCGCACTGTCCTGGCGCCGCGCCGGGCCACGCCACACGCCGGGCGGCGCGGCGAGCGCGAAGCCGTCGGCCGGGTAGAAGCGGTTGAGCCCGTACGAATAGGTCGTGCGGCCGTACGTCTCGCGCGAGATCTCGAAGCCCGTGACCAGCGTATGCCCGATGCCGAACGTCGAGAACGCGCTGGTGACGTTCGTCTGGTTCGCCCACATCGCGGTCGACGCATCGCGGCCATAGCCTTGCGGCCCGGCCGGCTTGTAGCGCCCCGGCGGCAGGCCCTGCAGGTTCACGTGCGACGCCGAAATCACCGTGTCGCGATTCAGGTGCGCATAGCGGCTCAGGTTCTGCACCTTCAGGCCGGACGACACGTCGTGTTCGGCCTTCACGGTGAACGTATCCGACGCGATGCGTTCGCGGTCGAGATTGCGCCAGCCGAAATAGCGCTCGCGCGACACGCCGGCCAGCACCTGGCCGTCGTGCGCAGGCAGCCCGTAGTCGGGCAGGTTGTTGTCGTACTGGTGGAAATAGCCGAGCGTGACGCGCGTCGGCGTGCCGAGACCGAACGCGAGCGACGGCGCGATGCCCCAGCGCCGCTTGCGGATGTCGTCGCGGCCGGGCACGTCGTTGACGTGCGCCATCGCATTCAGGCGGAACGCCGCGCGGCCGTCGGCGCCGGGCAGCGGCCGGTTCGCATCGAGCGTCACGCGGCGGTAGTCGGACGTGCCGAGCATCGTGCCGGCCTCGGTGAACGTGCCGGCCTTCGGTGTCTTGCTGACCAGATTCACCGAGCCGCCCGTCGTGCCGGCGCCGCCGAATACCGAATTCGGCCCCTTGATCACCTCGACCGCCTCGACGTTGAACAGGTCGCTGCGATTGTTCTGCGCGCTGTCGCGCAGCCCGTCGAGCTGCATGTTCGCGTTCGCGCCGAAACCGCGGATATTGAACATGTCGCCCGACCCGCCGCCGCCCTCGCCCGCGTTGAACGTGATGCCGGCGACGTTCGACAGCGCTTCGCGCAAGCTCAGCGCCTGCTGTTCGTCGAGCACCGCGCGCGGCACCACGGTGATCGTCTGCGGCACGTCGAGCAGCGGCGTCGCATACTTGGCGGAACCCGATCGGTCGACGCGCGAACCGGCGTCGCGCGCGCCGTGCACGACGATCGGGTCCAGTTGCGGCGCGTGGCGCGGCTCGCCTTCCTCCGCGCATGCCGGCGCGACCGCACAGGTCATCATCGCGAACGCGACGGATGCGGTCGCGCGCCGCGGCGGCGTCGCGCTCGACTGGATGCAACGGCTCATGTTCACTCCACTTTATTGATGAGAATGATTCTCATTCAATAGAATTGGATGCGACATGGCAATTGGACACGTCCGAACTTCGTCGTCCGAACGAACTGCCGAACGAAACGGCCGGGCCACCGGCCGGCCGCGCACCGCCGAGTCAAATCGCCTCGCGCGCCAGCGCACGCCGCGCGGCCGGCCGTTCGGCCTCGCGCTGCGCATGGGCGGTCCATGCGGGATGCCGCGTCATGTCGAGCCCGATCGCGATGCCCCAGCGATACAGCACGAGCAGGAACGGATCGACGATCGAATGGCCGCCTGGCTCGGCCCACGTGCGCCCGTCGGCCAGCGCCGCTTCGATCGATACGTTCGCCGCGTCGATCGTGCTGCGCCCGTGCGCGCTGACCGCGCCGTGCAGCGCCGGATCGCCGATGAAACGCCCCGGCCGCCACAACGCGCCGTACCCGACGCCGTGCACCCAGCCGACCAGCCACGCGAGCCATTCGTGGCACCGCGCTTCGCGCAGCGGATCGTCGAGCGGCAGCAGGCGTGCGTTCGGATGCGCACGCGCCAGATACGTGAGGATCGCCGGCGTTTCGGTCAGCACGCGCGGCTCGCCCGGAATCGCGAGCACGGGCACGCGCGCCTTCGGATTGATCGCGAGATAGTCCGCGGTCAGGTTCTGCTGCTCGCGGACCGACACGATCTCGACGTCGAACGGCGCGCCGGTTTCTTCCAGCGCGATGTGGGCGGCGAGCGAGCAGGCGCCCGGCGAAAGATAAAGACGATATGCGTTCATGGTGGCGTTGCCCGTCGGGCCTGTGGAAGACGCAACGAGTGTAGGAACGCGCGGGCCGCCGCCGCAAACGATGAATTGTCGTGCTCGGGCATTAGTGATACTAATGCGCGATGCGACGCATCCACCTCCCTCCGCTACAGACGCTGCGCGCGTTCGAAGCCGCCGTGCGGCTGCAGAGCTTCACGCGCGCGGCCGACGAACTCGCGCTCACGCAGGGCGCGGTCAGCCAGCACATCCGCACGCTCGAAGCGCAGCTCGGCTATCCGCTTTTCACGCGTGAGCGCAACGGCGCGACGCCGACGCACGCCGCGCATGCCCTCGCGCTGCAGGTGCGCCAGGGCCTGAGCGTGCTCGAACGCGCGTTCGAGCCGACGCTGGCGGTGCGCCGCCGCCCGCGCACCTGCGACGTGACGCTGAACGTGAGCGTGCTGCCGAGCGTCGCCGAGCGCTGGCTCGCGCCGCGCCTGCCGCGCTTCGCGGCCGCGCATCCGCACATCTCGATCTCGCTGCATCCGGACGTGGCGCTCGCGCCGCTGCGCAAGCGCGACCGCATCGACGTCGCGCTGCGCTACGGGCCCGGCACGTGGCCCGGCGTCGTCGCCGAGAAGCTGATGAACGAGACGATCTTTCCGGTCGCGAGCCCGGCGTATCGCAATCGCGACGGCGTCGTGCCGCGCACGCCGGCCGACCTCGTGCGCGCGACGCTGCTGCGCCATCCCGCGCAGCCGTGGGAACCGTGGTTCCAGGCCGCGCGGCTCGACCTCACCGAATCCGCGCGCGCGCCGCGCTTCACCGATGCGAACGCGCTGATCGATGCGGCGCGGCAAGGCCGCGGCGTCGCGCTCGCGCGGCGCTCGCTGATCGAGCCCGAACTCGCGGACGGCACGCTCGTGCGCGTGTCGACGGTGCGCATCACCGACGTGTACGCGCACTACGTCGTGTGGCGCCCCGGCCATCCTCGCGAAGCGGCGATCCGCACCTGGCTCGACTGGCTGCGCAGCGAAGTGCGGCGCAGGACGCCGCGGCGCTGACGCCGCCTGCCGGCACGCTCATGCGCGCGTCGGCGGCACGACCTTGTCGAGCGTGATCGGCAGATCCCGCACCCGCACGCCGGTCGCGTGATAGACCGCGTTGGCGATCGCGGCCGGCACGCCGGTGATGCCGATCTCGCCGATGCCGCGAATGCCGAGCGGATTGAAGTGCGTGTCGCTTTCGTCGACGAAACTCACGTCGAGCTCGCCGATGTCCGCGTTCACGGGGACGTGATATTCGGCGAGATTCGCGTTCGTGAAGCGGCCGTGCCGCACGTCGAGATGCGAGCCCTCCTCGAGCGCGGTGCCGAACCCCCACACCATTCCGCCGATCAACTGGCTGCGCGCCGTCTTCGCGTTGAGCACGCCGCCGACGCTGTAGACGCCGACGATGCGCGGTACGCGAAGCGTGCCGAGCGCGGCATCGACGTGCACTTCGGCAAACACCGCGCCGAACGAATGGGACGCATAGCGCGACTTCTCGTCGCCCGGCTTCGTCGTCGCCTGCGCGTCGATCGGCCGGCCGCCGGCGCGCGCGATCACCGCCGCCGCCGGATCGCGCCGCGCCGGGTCGCCGCGCTGCACGACCCAGCCGTCGTCGACCGTCACGTCGTCGGCCGCGGCGCCGTGCAGCGGCGACCCGGGATCGGCGATCGCCAGCGCAATCAGCTTGGCGCGCGCCTGCAACGCGGCCTCGCGCACGGCCGGCGCCACGCTCGCCGCCGACTGCGAGCCGCCCGACACCGGCGCGCGCGGCAGGCTGGAATCGCCGAGCACGAAGCGCACGCTCTGCGGCGCGAAGCCGAGCGCGTCGGCCGCGACCTGCGTCATCACCGTGTAGGTGCCGGTGCCGATGTCCTGCGTGCCCGACGCGACTTCGGCCGTGCCGTCCGGCAAGATGCGCGCGCTCGCCGACGCCTCGCTGCGGTTGGCCGGATACGTGGCGGCCGCCATCCCGAGGCCGATCAGCGTGTGGCCGTCTCGCATCGTGCGCGGCGCGCCGGTGCGGCGCGACCAGCCGAAGCGCCGCGCGCCGACCTCGTAGCACTCGCGCAGCTTGTTGCTCGACCACGGCTTGCCGTCCTGCGGATCGACCTGCGCGTAATTCGCGAGCCGCAGCGCGACCGGGTCCATGCCGAGCCGCCACGCGAGCTCGTCCATCGCCGATTCCAGCGCGAACGAGCCGGACGCCTCGCCGGGCGCGCGCATGAACGTCGGCGTGCCGACGTTCAGCGACACGATCCGGTGCGTGGTCGCCTGGTTCGGCACCGCGTACATGATCCGCGCAGGCATCCCGCACATTTCCGTCCAGTCCTCGAACGTCGACGTCGTGACGATCGAGTCGTGACGCATCGCCGTCAACGTTCCGTCCCGGCGTGCGGCCAGCACGACGCGCTGCTCGGTGAACGGCCGTCCGCCGACCGGGCCGAACATCTGCGGCCGCGTGAGCGCAAGGCGAACCGGGCGCCCCACCTGCTTCGCGGCCATCGCGCACAACGACACGTGCGACCACGACGAACCCTTGCAGCCGAAGCCGCCGCCGAGGAACGGCGAAATCACGCGCACCTGTTCCGGCGCAATGCCGAACACGGCGGCCACCGCCGTGCTCGCGCCCGACACGCCCTGCGTCGCATCGTGCAGCGTGAGCGTCGGGCCGTCCCAGTGCGCCATCGTCGCGTGCGGCTCGATCGGGTTGTGGTGCTGCATCGGCGTCGTATAGGTTGCGTCGATGCGCACCGCGCCTTCGCGCAGGCCGGCATCGACGTCGCCGCGCTGCGTGTCCATCGGGCGCCCCTGCTGCTTCGGCGGCACGCGTGCGCCGCGCTTCGCATGCGCGAAATCGAGCGCGGCATCGGTCGCGCGATAGTGCACCCGCACGGCATTCGCGGCGTCGGTCGCCTGCTCGAGCGTTTCGGCGACGACGACCGCCACGGGTTCGTTGCTGTAGCGCACCGTGTCGTCCTGCAGCAACGTGAGCCGGCGCCCGGCGGGCGGCGACAGCGGCGGCCGGCCGCCGTTGGGCAGCCGCATCGCGTTCTCGTGCGTGATCACGAGCAGCACGCCCGGCATCGCGCGGGCGCGGGCCGTGTCGATCGACTCGATCCGCCCGGATGCGATCGTGCTCGTCACGAGCACCGCGTGCGCGAGCCGCGCATCGGGGAATTCGGCCGCGTAATGCGCGCCGCCCGTCACCTTGAGCACGCCGTCGACACGGTCGAGCGGCTGTCCGGTCAGCGTGTTCATGCCACACCTCCCGTCGTTCCGGCCGCGGTGGTCACCGCGCGCACGATCGCGCGCTGCGCGAGCGCGACCTTGAAGCCGTTGCCGTCGAGCGGCCGTGCGTCGCGCAGGGCGAGCGCGGCCGCTTCATTCAGCGCGGCATCGGTCAACGCATGGCCAGCGAGACGCTGCTCCGCTTGCGTCGCACGCAGCGGCTTGTGCGCGACGCCGCCGAGCGCGATCCGCGCATCGACGACGCGCGGGCCGTCCATCCGCAGGGCCGCCGCGACCGACACCAGCGCGAACGCGTAGCTCGCGCGGTCGCGCACCTTCAGATAGTGCGCATGGTCGGCAAAGCGCGGCGGCGGCAAGTCCACCGCGGTGATCAGCTCGCCCGGTTCGAGCGTCGTGTCGAGATCGGGACGATCGCCCGGCAACCGGTGAAACGACGTGAACGGAATCTGCCGTTCGCCACGCGGGCCGCTCACCTGCACGATGGCGTCGAGCGCGGCGAGCGCGACGCTCATGTCCGACGGGTTCACCGCCACGCACTGCGGGCTCGCGCCGAGGATCGCGTGCATCCGGTTATGGCCGCCAATCGCCGCGCAGCCGCTGCCCGGCTCGCGCTTGTTGCACTGCGCGAACGCGGGATCGTAGAAATACGGGCAGCGCGTGCGCTGCATCAGGTTGCCGCCGACGGTCGCCATGTTGCGCAATTGCACGGACGCGCCGGCGAGCAGCGCCTGCGACAGCAGCGGATAGTCGGCGCGGATGCGCGGATGATCGGCCGCATCGCTGTTGCGCACGAGCGCACCGATGCGCACCCCGCCGCCGGGCAGCGCATCGACCGTGTCGAGGCCCGCGATGCGCGTAATGTCGATGAGCGCGACGGGCCGCGCGACGCCGCCCTTCATCAGGTCCAGCAGGTTCGTGCCGCCGCCGATGAACGTCGCGCCGGGCCGTTGCGCCGCGCGCACGGCGCCGGCGACGTCGGTCGCGCGTTCGTAGGAGATCGCTTCCATTGCGCTGCCCTCCGTCGGCTAGCCGTGCGCCGCATGCGCGGCGCGCACGGCGGCGACGATGTTCGGGTACGCGCCGCAGCGGCACAGGTTGCCGCTCATGCGCTCGCGGATCTCGTCGTCCGACAGGCGCGCGGGCGGGCGCCGCACGTCGTCGGTGGCGGCGCTGCCGGCGCCCGCCGCGAACTCGTCGAGCAGCGCGGTCGCCGAGCAGAGCTGGCCGGACGTGCAGTAGCCGCACTGGAACGCATCGTATTCGACGAACGCGCGCTGCACCGGGCTCAGCACGCCGTCGCGCGCCAGCCCTTCGACGGTCGTGATCCGCTCGCCTTCGTGCATCACCGCGAGCGTCAGGCATGCGTTGATCCGCCGCCCGTCGACGAGCACCGTGCACGCACCGCACTGCCCGCGATCGCAGCCCTTTTTCGTGCCCGTGAGCCCGGCGTATTCGCGCAGTGCGTCGAGCAGCGTGACGCGCGGTTCGAGCTGCAGCGTGTACGCCCGCCCGTTGATGTCGAGATGTACGGGCTGCGCGGGCACCGTATCGCGGCGGGGCGCAGCCGGTGCGGATGCCGCGCGCGGCGGCTGCGAGTGAACGTGCGAGGCGGCGCCGACGGTCGCTGCCGCCGCCGCGGATTGCAGGAAGCGCCGTCGTGCGGCGCTGGAAGGCGTATCGTGCGGCAACGGCGGCACCGCCGAATGACCGGGCCCGAGCGGCGACGGGGCCGCATCGCGCGCCGGTTCGGCAGGCGGAGAATCGGATCGATCGCTGGACATGGCTTCTGCTCGCTCCATGGTTGACGGACGCAGACGTGCCGCCCGTGCCCGGATGGCAGCGCGGTCGGCATGCGCATCGGCAAAGAGCAATTCCGGTGCCGCGAACCCGCGGAGCGCCGCGCCGATGCACGGCGCCGGCGCCGGTCCGCGGCGCGCACGCACGACGGCCGCGCCGTGTCGCGGATGAGCGCGCTTTCATGACGCCACGCTGGCGCGCGGCTGGCCGTTCGCTGACGAAGCGGCAATAACGCCCGGTTTTTTGGGCGTGAGCGGCCGCACGTCGCTCGCAAGTTGCCGGGAGCATGCGCGATGCCATGCATGACGCCCGCGTCGCCGTGGCCGGGTCGCGGCAACGCGCACCGTGTAAATGCGCGCAGCATCCGCCGCTGCTGGAAAATTCCGCCACGCGTGCCGGCGGATCGCAGCGAAGGCATTCGGTCAGCCTGACGAAAACATCTCGCGTTCGCGCCCGACCGCAAACGATTCACCGAAACGTCGCATCGCGGCGGCATACTCGAAAACGTTTCCCGATCAGTCTGCCAGGAGAGAAGTCATGCGTCGCGTTTCCGTCGCCGTCGTTCTGTGTGCCGCCGTTTTCGTCGCCGCGTGCAGCGACGACGCAGCGCACGACGCCAACGCGACCGACGCCGCGCCGCCGGCCGGTGCATCGAGCGGCGCTGCCAGCGCGTTCAACAGCGACGCGCCCGCGAACGCCGCCGCATCCGACGCCGCGCCGCTCGCGCCGCCCGTCGTGCACTATCCGCCCGATGACGACGACGATGCGAAGTCCGCCACGAACGCGGCCGCGTCGGGCGCCGCCGCGTCGTCGCCGGGTTGATCCCGCCATCGCGCGATATGAGTCGGTACCGCTCAGGGAGAGCCGCTGGCCCGCGCGGCGAGCCGCCATCGGCGTGACGTCACGGTGGGCGACGGCGCGAACGGCACGCGCACTGCACGTTGTCGCGCCGCTTCGCGGGCCCGTCGGGCACGGCCGGCCGAGCGCTTCGAAGCCGGCCGCCGTCGGCCGCGTCCGCGCGTCGTCGCAAGCACAACGGCACGGCGTGCGCCGCGCCACCCGCCCGTCAGACCGCGTGCACGAGCGCGCGCTCGACGAGCGCGGCCTCGAAGCCGTCGTCCGCGTCGCGAAAGCGCAGCGGCGCCGCGCAATGCACCAGCGTGTCGACGAAGTATTTCGCACGCGGCCACGGCCCGAAGCCGGCCGCCGTGTTGATGTGCCCGGCATCGCCGAGGTTCACGAACGCGCTGCCCAGGCGCTGCGCGAGCGCGCGCGCGTCGGCGAGCGGCATCCACGGGTCGGTCTCGCTGCCGATCACGATCGACGGCACGGCGAGCCGGCGCGCGTCGAACGGCCCGGCAAACGTGAATTTCTTCGGGCTGGCCGGCGCGACGAACAGCACGCCTGCCACATCGCCCACATGCGGCCACTGCGCGAGCGCATGCGCGGCCGCGAGGCAGCCGAAGCTGTGCGCGGCGAGCACGAACGGGCCGCGCTCGCGATCGAGCAGCGCGCGCACAGATTGCGCCCAGCCCGCGAGATCGGGCGCATCCCAGTCGTGCTGCTCGACGCGCAACGAGCGCGGGAACTGCCGCTCGAGCCACGTCTGCCAGTGAGCGCCTTCACTGCCGTGCAGGCCCGGAACGGTGACGAGCCGCGGCGGCCACGCCGATTTGCTGCATGCGCGCATGATTGCCCTCGCTTGCTTGAAGACGAGGTTCGATTGTGGCGTCGGGTGCGCGTCGGCCGAACCAATATTTTGTGCTTTGCTTTTGCGCGCGGCGGCGACCGGCGGCGGCCCGGCGACGGCGTGACCGGCGCAGGTCCCGCACGACGGCGCAATGTGCCGCGAAACCGTAGAATGTGGGCTTCCCGTCAGCTTCACATGGAACCGGCCTGGGCGCGCGACGCGCCGGCCGTCGTCAGGAGACACCCGATGTCCGCTACGTCCGCCGGCGCGCCGCGCCCGGCTTCGCTCGCCATTCCCGTGACGCGCCTCGCCGGCGTGCGCGCGCTCGCGCAATGAAGATCCTGTTCCATTCGCCGCATCAGGATGCGGGCGCATGGCGCGACGAGATCGCGCGTGCGCTGCCCGAAGCCGAACTGCGCGCCTGGCAGCCGGGCGATACGGCCGCCGCCGACTACGCGCTCGTGTGGCGTGCGCCGCGCGAGTTCTTCGCGCCGCGCGACGGCCTGCGCGCGATCTTCAACCTCGGCGCGGGCGTCGATGCGCTGCTCGCGCTCGACCGCGCGCATCCGGGCACGCTGCCAGCGCACGTGCCGTTGGTGCGGCTCGAAGACTCGGGCATGGCGCAGCAGATGGTCGAATACGTGACGCACGCGGTGCTGCGCTACCTTCGCCGTTTCGACGAATACGACCTGCAGCAGCGCGAACGCCGCTGGCAGCCGCTCGAACCGCATGCGCGCGCGAGCTTCACCGTCGCGGTCCTCGGCCTCGGCGTGCTCGGCGCCGAGGTCGCCCGCGCGCTCGCCGCGCTCGGCTTGCCGGTGCGCGGCTACAGCCGCAGCGCGAAGCAGCTCGACGGCGTCACGACCTTCGCCGGCGACGGCGCGTTCGACGCGTGCATCGGCGGTGCGAAGGTGCTCGTGAACCTGTTGCCGAGCACGCGCGACACCGACGGCATCCTGTCGGCGCGCGCGTTCGCGCGGCTCGCGCGCGGCGCGTACGTCGTCAATGTCGCACGCGGCGCGCATCTCGTCGAAGCCGACCTGCTCGACGCGCTCGCGAGCGGCCAGGTCGCCGCGGCCACGCTCGACGTGTTCCAGCACGAACCGCTGCCGGCCGACCATCCGTTCTGGCACGCGCCGCGCATCACGATCACGCCGCACAGCTCGGCCGAGACGCTGCGCGCGGAAGCGGTCGAGCAGATCGCCCGCAAGATCCGCGCGTTCGAGCGCGGCGCGCCCGTGAGCGGCATCGTCGACTACGCGCGCGGCTATTGAATTCCGCACAAAGAGCAACCAGGAGACAACCATGACGCTCCCCACCGCCGTCAAGATCGTCGAAGTCGGCCCGCGCGACGGGCTGCAGAACGAGAAGACCTTCGTGCCGACCGACGTGAAGATCGCGCTCGTCGACCGGCTGTCGCGCGCCGGCTTCCGCAACGTCGAGGCCGCGTCGTTCGTGTCGCCGAAATGGGTGCCGCAGATGGCCGACGGCGCCGACGTGATGGCCGGCATCGAGCGCCGCGCGGGCACCGTGTACTCGGTGCTCACGCCGAACCTGAAGGGCTTCGAGAACGCGCTCGCCGCACGCGCGGACGAAGTCGTGATCTTCGGCGCGGCGAGCGAGGCGTTCTCGCAGCGGAACATCAACTGCAGCATCGCCGAGAGCATCGCGCGCTTCGAGCCCGTCGCGAAGGCCGCGAAGGACGCGGGCCTGCGGCTGCGCGGCAGCGTGTCGTGCGCGCTCGGCTGCCCGTACCAGGGCGAGGTGCCGATCGCGTCGGTCGTCGACGTCGTCGAGCGCTTCGCGGCGCTCGGCTGCGACGAGATCGACATCGCCGACACGATCGGCGTCGGCACGCCGAAGCGCACGCGCGAAGTGCTCGCGGCGGTCACGCGCGTGTTCCCGCGCGAACGCCTGTCGGGCCACTTCCACGACACCTACGGCCAGGCGCTCGCGAACATCTACGCGGCGCTGTTCGAAGGGATCGAGATCTTCCACGCGTCGGTCGCGGGCCTCGGCGGCTGCCCGTACGCGAAGGGCGCGACCGGCAACGTCGCGACCGAGGACGTGCTGTACCTGATGCAGGGCCTCGGCATCGATACCGGCATCGATCTCGCGCAGGTCGTCGCGGCCGGCGATTTCATCTCGAACGCGATCGGCCGCGCGAACGTGTCGCGCGCCGGTCGTGCATTGCTCGCCAAGGCGCAGAGCGCGGCCGACGCCGCGAACTGCGTCTGATCACCTCGTTCCACGGATTCCTCGACATGACGACACCCGCTTCATTCGATTCCCTCCCCGATTCCGCGCGACGCGTCGCGCTGCTGCTGCGCGAGCGCGGCCACGCGAAAGGCATCGTGATGCTCGCCGAAACCGGCAAGACGTCGGCCGAGGCCGCGGCCGGGCTCGGCTGCTCGGTCGCGCAGATCGCGAAGTCGATCCTGTTTCGCCGGCAGGCCGACGGCGCGCCCGTGCTGGTCGTCGCGAGCGGCGTCAACCGCGTGGACGAAAGGAAGGTCGCCGCGCAGGTCGGGCCGGTCGGCCGTGCGGACGCGAAGTTCGTGCGCGACAACACCGGCTATGCGATCGGCGGCGTGTGCCCGATCGGCCATCTGGTCGAACCCGTCACGCTGATCGACGCCGACCTGCTCGCGCTCGACAGCCTGTGGGCCGCCGCCGGCCATCCGCACGCGGTGTTCAACCTGTCGCCGCACGAACTCGTGTCGCTGACGGGCGCGCCGGTCGCGGACGTCGCGTTGCGGGAGCCCGCATGAGCGACGCGACGATGCCGGCCGCCACGGTCGCGTCGCCGTGCACCGACGTCTGCCGGATCGATCCGCGCACCGACTGGTGCGCGGGCTGCCTGCGCACGCGCGGCGAGATCAAGGAATGGCGTACGTCGGACGACGATGCGAGGCGCGCGCTGCTCGCGCGGCTGGACGCGCGACGGCGCCTGATCGCGGGCAGCGAGACATAAAAAAAAAGCCGTTCAGCCTCACGGGCGAACGGCATCGAGATCGGAATCCTGTGAACGTGATCAACGTCACAGCCCGCATCATACGAGCGACGCGACCGCATCGCATCGGGTGTTTCCCTACAACTTCTTACAGCGTTTTTCGCGGCCGCGCGCGACGCTCGCGTGACGCCATTCGCGCGCAATCTCCGTTCCCGACACGTGCGTTCGACCGAACGCGGCGCGGGCGCGCAACCGCGCCGAATCGTATGACCGTTTCAGTTGCCGACCGCCGCGCGACGCGTGGGCACGATGCGCCAGCCGAGGTTCACACCGGCCGCCGCGAGCAGGATCAGCAGCGCGCCGAACACCTGTGTCCACGCGAGCGTCTGTCCGAACGCGACGCGATCGACGGCGATCGCGACGACCGGATAGACGAACGACAGCGCGCCCGTCATCGCGGTCGGCAGCTTCTGGACCGCGCCGTACAGCAGCACGTATATCAGCCCCGTGTTGACGATGCCCAGCACGATCAGGTCGGCCCATTGCCCGGCCGTCGCCGGCAAGGTGTCGAAGTGCGCGAACGGCGCGAGCAGCAGGATGCCGAGGCCGACCTGCAGCAGCGCGAGGAGATGCGGCGGCGTGCCCTTCAGGTGCTTCGTGATGATCGACGAGATCGCATACAGGAACGCGGCGCCGAGCGACAGCGCGACGCCTGCCAGATACTCGCCGGGCACCGCGAGCACGGCCGGTTCGACGCGCACCACGAACACGAGCCCGGCGAACGCAAGCGTGAGCCATGCGACCGTCGACGCGGTGATCCGCTCGCGGAACACGATGGCACCGAGTGCGACGAGCATGAACGGTTGGGTGTTGTAGACGGCCGTCGCCATCGAGATCGACGCGCGCGAATAGGCGGCGAACAGCAGCAGCCAGTTCGCGACGATCGCGAGGCTGCCGAGCGTCGTGAGCACGAGCATCCGCGGCGAGAACAGCGAGCGGCGCAGGAAGCCGAACGCCGCGCAGACGATCGCGAGCGTCGCGGCGCCGAACACGCAGCGGAAGAACACGACATTGGTCAGCGGCTGCTGCGACGACATCACGAGCCAGCCGATCGTGCCAGACATCAGCATCGCGACGATCATCTCGGCGGCGCCGCGGCGAATTTCATTCGAGGCCATCAGGAACTCCGTTGAAGAGCGGGGATGAGTTCGATTCTAGAAACTTGCTTTCGCCGCGACCATGGCTAAACTGAAGTGAATCAGCCGATTCACCTTCGAAAGCAAAGCGATCATGCCAAAACGCCTTTCCCCGCCCGTCGTCGCGGCGCTCGACGCGACCGACCGCGCGATCCTCGCCGCGCTGGCCGACGACGCACGCATCGCGACCAGCGAACTCGCGCGGCAGATCGGGCTGTCGGCGCCCGCGACCGCCGACCGCGTGCGGCGGCTCGAGGCGCAGGGCGTGATCGCCGCGTTCACCGTCGAGCTCGACCCGCGCGCGCTCGGCTACACGCTGCAGGCGATCGTCCGCGTGAAGCCGCTGCCGGGCCAGTTGCACCTGGTCGAGGAGTTGCTGCGGCGGATTCCCGAATTCGTCGAATGCGACAAGGTCACCGGCGACGATTGCTTCATCTGCCGGCTCTACCTGCGCACGATCGAGCACCTCGACGACATCCTGTCGAAGGTGACGGAACGCGCGGAGACGAGCACCGCGATCGTGAAATCGACACCCGTGCCGCGACGCCTGCCGCCGCTCGTCGAAGACGACCACGCGCATCGCTGAGCCGCAGGCGCCCCGTCCCGTCAGCCGCAGGCGACCCACCTCGCCAACCGCAGGCGGCGCAGTCAACCATCCTCGGACGGCACACGCCGCCGCCCGCACCGTCACGCGGCCGGCTCGCGCGCATCGAAGAACGCGAGCAGTTCGTCGATCAGCGCGCCAGGCGCTTCTTCAGGAATGTAGTGCCCGCAGTCGAGCGCGCGGCCGCTGACGTCGCGCGCGACGCGCCGCCACTCGTCGAGCGGATCGAAGCAGCGGCCGACGACGCCGTGCTCGCCCCACAGCACGCGCAGCGGACACGCGACCTTGTTGCCGCGTTCGAGATCCGCACGGTCGTGCTCGAGATCGATCGTCGCCGACGCGCGGTAGTCCTCGCACATCGCATGCACGGCGCCGGGCTGCGCGAGCGCCGCCCGGTACGCGTCGAGCGCCTCCGGTGCGAACGGCGCGAGCCCGGCCGACCGGTTGCCCATCACGCGCTCGATATACGCATCGGTGTGCGCGCCGATCAGCGTCTCGGGCAGCGGCTCGGGCTGGATCAGGAAGAACCAGTGGAAATATGCGGTCGCGAACGCGCGATCGGTTTTCTCGTACATCGCGAGCGTCGGCGCGATGTCGAGCAGCATCATCCGCTCGACGGCATCCGCATGATCGAGCGCGAGCCGGTGCGCGACCCGTGCGCCGCGATCGTGCGCGCACACGTGGAAATGCGCGAAGCCGAAATGCCGCATCACGGCGACCTGGTCTGCCGCCATCGCCCGTTTCGAATACGGCGCGTGCCGCGCGTCGCTCGGCGGCCGGCCCGATGCGCCGTAGCCGCGCAGGTCGGTGGCGATCACCGTGAAGTGATTCGCGAGCGTCGCGGCAACGCGATGCCAGATCATGTGGGTCTGCGGATGTCCGTGCAGCAACAGCAGCGGCGGACCCGCGCCTCCTTTGACACCGAAAATGTCGGTGTCCTGCACCGTCACGCGAAACGGTGCAAACGCCTCAAACGACATGGTTTGTTTCTCGTTGGTTTGTTATGGCGGCTATTTTAGAAGCGCCGGCGCGTCTTCACAGCGGCGTCGCCATCCGAAACCGTAGAAAGAGAACACTCACTCGATTGCCCGCACACTGCGGCATTTGGTAAGCTCGCGTAGAATCGCACGACCGTTCGTATTAATATGAACTTCCGGTCGCGCAACTACACTCGAATACCGTTCGACCGCAACGCCCCCGGAGACTGGAGACATCACATGGCATTGCCCACCGTCCTGCAGAACCTGACGCTGCCCGTCATCGCGTCGCCGATGTTCATCGTCAGCTACCCCGAACTCGTGCTCGCGCAATGCAAGGCGGGCATCGTCGGTTCGTTCCCCGCGCTCAATGCGCGTCCGGCCGAACTGCTCGACGAGTGGCTCACGCAGATCCAGTCGGAACTCGCCGACCACAAGGCGAAGCACCCCGATGCGGTGATCGGCCCGATCGCGGTCAACCAGATCGTCCACCAGTCGAACGCGCGGCTCGAGCACGACGTGCGCGTATGCGTCGAGCACAAGGTGCCGATCTTCATCACGAGCCTGCGCGCGCCGGCGCGCGAGATTGTCGACGCGGTGCACGGCTACGGCGGCATCGTGCTGCACGACGTGATCAACCTGCGCCACGCGCAGAAGGCGCTCGAAGCCGGCGTCGACGGGCTGATCCTCGTTGCGGCCGGCGCGGGCGGCCACGCGGGCACGACGTCGCCGTTCGCGCTGGTCGGCGAAGTGCGCAAGATCTTCGACGGCCCGATCGTGCTGTCGGGCTCGATCGCGAACGGCGGCTCGATCCTCGCCGCGCAGGCGATGGGCGCCGACCTCGCATACATGGGCACGCGTTTCATCGCGACGCAGGAAGCGCACGCGATCGACGACTACAAGCACGCGATCCTGAACGCGAAATCGTCGGACATCATCTACACGAACCTCTTCACGGGCGTGCACGGCAACTACATTCGCGAGAGCATCGAGAAGGCCGGCCTCGATCCGGACGCGCTGCCGGAATCCGACAAGACCAAGATGAATTTCGGCAGCGACAAGACGAAGGCGTGGAAGGACATCTGGGGCGCCGGCCAGGGTGTCGGCCTGATGGACGATCTGCCGAGCGTGGGCGCGCTCGTCGAGCGGCTCAAGCGCGAGTACGACGACGCGAAGGCGCGGCTCGGCATCCCGCGCTGACGGATGCGGCGGCCGTCTCGGCCGCCGTCGGCGCGAGCGCGTCGAACCAAGCAAAAAGCGCGAACCGCAACGGTTCGCGCTTTTTTCATTGTCCCGCTGCGGCGGACGATGCGGCTCAGACCGCGCGCTTCATCCGCGTGATCGGCAGCACGCGCAGGCTCGATTCGATCGACGGGCACAGCGACTGCCCTTCGAAGCGCGCGGCCAGGAAATCGACGAACGAGCGCACTTTCGCGGAGACGTGACGACGGCTCGCGTACACCGCATAGATCGGCGCCTCGTGCGGCGGCACCGAATCGAGCAGCACCGGCACGAGCCGGCCCGCTTCGATGTCGTCGCCGACCACTTCGGTGCCGAGCAGCGCGATGCCCGCGCCGGCGAGCACGGCCGCGCGCAGCCCTTCGAGATGGTTCACGATCAGGTTGCCGTTCAGGCTCACGCGCGACGCGGCGGCCGCGTCGATCATCAGCGAATCGAGCATCGTCGAATTCGAATCGCGCCGCAGGTAGTTGTGGTTCGCGAGATCGGCGATCGTCTGCGGCGTGCCGCGCTTGTCGAGATAGTCGGGCGACGCGACCAGCAGGATGTGCGCGGTCGCGATCTGCCGCGCGACCAGCGACGACGATTTCAATCCGTTCGGCGCCGCGCGCACCGCGACGTCGTAGCCTTCCTCGATCAGGTCGACCACGCGATCGGACAGCGTCATGTCGACGGTCACGTCCGGGAAGCGCCCCGCGTAATCGGTGACGGCCTGCATCACGTGCCGCAGCCCGAACGCGGACAGCGACGTCACGCGCAGCCTGCCCTGCGGCACCACGCTCGCGGCGCCGACGGCCTGGCCGGCTTCGTCGAGTTCGGACAGCGCCTGCACGAGGCGCTCGTAGTATTCGCGCCCCGCCTCGGTCGGCGCGACGCGTCGTGTCGTGCGATGCAGCAGCCGCGCGCCGAGCTGCTGCTCGAGGTGCATCACGTGCTTGCTCGCCATCGCCGCCGACATCTGCATGCGCTCCGCCGCGCCGACGAAGCTGCCCACTTCGACGACGTAGCGAAACACATTCATGCTGACGAGGGTATCCATCGAACTAGCTCGCAATCCCGGAGGAATCAACCAATTACGAGATAGGGTAACAAAGGCGAGGAAACAGAAAGGTCAAGAAAGGCAAAACGGCGCCGCGGGTGGCGGCGCCGTTTCGGGCGGGAAAACATGCATCCGGCACGCGCGTTCGACGCGCGCGGCCGGCGCACCGATCGCGCGGGTGCGTCAGAACTTCGCGCGGATGCCGGCGCCGAACGTGTTGCCGGTCGACAGGCCGCTGATGTGGTCGTTCATGTACGCCGCGTAGACGTCGGTGCGCTTGGACAGCGGATAGTCGTAGCCGACGGCCCAGGTCTGGCGCGTCTGGTCGAGGCCGCCGGCGTCGCGCGAGTACGCATACGACGCCATCGCGTTGCCCACGCCGATCGGCACCGACACGCCGCCCTGCGCGGTGTTCACGTGCCAGCTGCCCGCGACCTGATCGTTCTTCGTATACATGTACTGGCCGAACAGCTTCACGAGCTTCAGGTCGTAGGTCGCGCCGACCAGCGCGATACCCTGGCTCTTCATGCCGGTCACGAGCGCGCTCAGATCCTGCGGGCCGTTGTTGAAGTTCACGTACTGATACATCGCGGTCGCCGCGAACGGGCCGTTCGCGTAGTTGAACTGCGCGCTCCACTTCTTCGAACGGTTGTCGCCGGCCTGGTTGCCGAGCGCGTACATCGCGCCGAAATTCAGGCCACCGAACGAAGGCGACGTATAACCCACCGCGTTGTTCCAGCCCGAATCGCCGACCGCACCCTGGTCGCTCGGATAGGTCGGGAACGTGCCGAGGCCGAGGAACACGTGGTACACCATCGGCGAGAAGGTGTACGAGTCGTAGAACGGGTTGAACAGGATCGTCGAGAGGAACAGGTGCGTCGTCAGGCGGCCTGCCGTCACCGTGCCGTACGGCGAGCTGATGCCGACGTACGCGTTGCGCGCGAAGAACGTGTCGCCCTGGAAGCGGCCGTACTGGCCGTTCTGCGCCCGGAAGAAGCTCTCCAGCGTGAAGATCGCCTTGTAGCCGCTGCCCAGATCCTCGGCGCCGTGCAGGCCCCAGTACGAGGTCGACATCCCGCCGCCCGACACGTTCCATGCGCGATCGCCGCCCGGAAACTTGGTGGCGCCGACCCACTCGTCGACCTGGCCGTAGAGCGAGACGCTCGACTGCGCATGGACGGGTGCGGCGGCCGCCACGCAGGCGGCTGCGGCGATCAGCTTGACGGACGTGCGCGATGCACGGCGGGCGAATGCTTTCATGGGATCTCCAGGGTTTTGTCGAATAGTCGATGAGTGGCGCGAGCGTTGTTGTTTGGAGCCGAGTGCTTGCGTCGTATGGGGCGCAGCCATCTTTACGGATCATTCGTCCGGCCAAAATTGCGCACACTTATTGCGGGTATAGCGCCAGCATTAACTTCGCGGAATGTGTCCATGGCCGGAGGCACGCGGCGGCCCGGCGCGAACGCGGCCGCACGGGCGGGCGGCCGCGTGGCGTGCGCGTACCGGGCGCGAAAGATAGCGCAATGCGGCGGGAAAATCAGCGGAAATGTGCGCGCGACTGTGGCGAATTCGCATCAGCCGGCAACGGGACGAGCGCCGGAGCGCTCAGTTTCGGTAGAACGAAGAGAAAGAAGGCGAGTGCGCGGACTCTTCCTGCGAGCGGGGCGGCGGCATCGGGCGGCCACCGCGCTCCTCGTTGTAGCGGGCGACGTCGGCGCGGATCGAGCCGGCCCGCAGCGGGACGTTGCCGCCGCCCGGCGGGCGCGGCATCTGGCGGACTTCGGCGCTGATCGGCCGATACGGGCTTTGCGCGGCGTAATGGCCGTACGACGGCGTCGGGCGCAGCCCCCAGCGGGAACCGGACGCGCTCACACCGCCGGGACGCACGCCGGCAGGCGCAGGCACGCGACGCCAGACCGGGTCGCCGCCGGCGCCGCGGGCCGGTTGACCGTACGCACGCATGTCACCGCCGCCGAAACCGTGGCCGCCGAACCCGTGACCGCCGTGGGGCGGCTGGGCCAGCGCGAGCGGCATCAGCAGTGCGCCGAGCACGCCTGCCACCCATCGTCCGATCTTCCGTTTCACCCGTTCCGTCATCGTTCCGTGCCCATCGACGCCCGCCGTCGGCTCCTTTCGGCCGACCCAAGGCTTTCAGCAGTAATTTATGAGCGGGCGGAAAGTGTGTCGAGCCAAAAAGTGTTATGTCGCCGGCATCGGTGTAACACCATGTTACTGCTAGGTTTTTTCGCTTCGGCGCACGATCGCGACAGCACATTCTTCTGCGGTTTCAGGCTCGATCGGGCAGATGCGACGGCCGCCATCTCATGCGGACGATTCATCAATCGATTCGCACAATGAATTTGTGTAGTGAATCGCCAGCCGCGACAATGACGCCATCCGCGCGCGCGACGCGCGCCTTCGCCATTTCCGAATCGAGTTTCCCGATGGCCCGTCCCCGTTTTCTTCCCGACAACTTCACGCTCGCGCTCGTGGGCACCGTCGTGCTCGCGAGCCTGCTGCCCTGCCGCGGCCCGGCCGCCCATGCGTTCAACTGGGCGACCAACGTCGCCGTCGGCCTGCTGTTTTTCCTGCACGGCGCGAAACTGTCGCGCGAAGCCGTCGTCGCGGGCGCGACGCACTGGCGGCTGCACGCGCTCGTGCTGCTCAGCACGTTCGCGCTGTTCCCGCTGCTCGGCCTCGCGCTGAAACCCGTGCTGCAGCCGCTCGTCACGCCAACGCTGTATGCGGGCGTGCTGTTCCTGTGCACGCTGCCGTCGACGGTCCAGTCGTCGATCGCATTCACGTCGATCGCGAAGGGCAACGTGCCGGCCGCCGTGTGCGCGGCATCGGCGTCGAGCCTGCTCGGGATCTTCGTCACGCCGGCGCTCGTCGGGCTGATGATCACGTCGCAGTCGGCCGCGGCCGCGTCGCCGTGGAGCACCGTCGGCAGCATCGTGATGCAGTTGCTCGTGCCGTTCATCGCCGGCCAGTTGCTGCGGCCCGTGATCGGCGGCTGGATCGACCGCAATCGCGGCGTGCTGCGCTTCGTCGACCAGGGCTCGATCCTGCTGGTCGTCTACGTCGCGTTCAGCGAGGCGGTCAACGAGGGGCTGTGGCACCAGATTCCGCCGCGCGCGCTCGGCGGCCTCGTCGTCGTCAACCTCGTGCTGCTCGCGATCGCACTGCTGCTGACCGCGTTCGTCAGCAAGCGGCTCGGCTTCAACCGCGCCGACCAGATCACGATCATTTTCTGCGGATCGAAGAAGAGCCTCGCGGCCGGCGTGCCGATGGCGAAGGTGATCTTCTCGGCGAACGCGGTCGGCGCGATCGTGCTGCCGCTGATGCTGTTCCACCAGATCCAGCTGATGGCGTGCGCGGCGCTCGCGCAGCGCTGGGGCGCCCGCGACACGCGCGGCGAGGACGAGGGCGACGCGACAGCCGCGTCCGGCGCGCTGAGCACGAGCAAACGCTGACGCGTCCGGGGGGCGCGATGGCCGCTGCTGGCAGCTTTCCGCCTCTCGCCTCTCGCCTCTCGCCTCTCGCCTCTCGCCTCTCGCCTCTCGCCTCTCGCCTCTCTCCTCTCGCTTCCCGCTTCCCGCTTCCCGCTTCCCGCTTCCCGCTTCCCGCTTTCCGCTTTCCGCTTCCCGCTTTCCGCCCCAACCAGCCCCGGCCGGGCGCGATGCACCGGCAACGCCCATCGCGTCACGAAATCTTCATTCAATTCTCCGCAAGCGCTGCCGTTAAGCTGGGCGTCCCGTCGATTCGGCTGCCCTCGCCCATGCCCGCGCTCCACTCCGATCCCGCTGTCGCCCGCACCACGCGCCTGATCGCGGATCGCGCGCTCGCCGCCGTTTTCCAGCCGATCGTCGATCTCGGCTCGGGGACGGTCGTCGGTTACGAAGGGCTGATCCGCGGGCCCCGTGGCACCGACCTCGAGCCGCCCGCCGCCCTGTTCGCGCAGGCCGCGCGCGAAGGCGAAACCATCGCGCTCGAACGGGCCGCCGCGCTCACCTGCCTCGACGCGTTCGCGGCGCTCGGCTGCGACGGCAAGCTGTTCCTCAATTTCAGCGCGGGCACGATTCTCACGCTCGCCAGCGAACGCGAGCGCGCACGCCAGTTCCTCGGTCGCGCACGGGTCGGCGCCGAGCGCATCGTGATCGAGCTCACCGAGCAGAACGCGATTCCCGACGTCGCGCACATCGGGCCGGCCGTCGCTTCGCTGCGCGACGCCGGCATCCAGTTCGCGCTCGACGACTACGGCACCGCGAACGCGAGCATGAACCTGTGGCTGCGCCTGCACCCGGACGTCGTGAAGATCGACCGCTTCTTCATCCACGACATCGCGCGCGACCCGCTCAAGTTCGAAGCCGTGAAGGCGATGCAGCACTTCGCGCACGCGAGCGGCGCGAAGCTGATCGCGGAAGGCATCGAGAACGAATGCGACCTGATCGTCGTGCGCGACATGGGCATCTGCTGCGTGCAGGGCTTCCTGCTCGGCCGGCCGGACGCGCAGCCGTCGCGGGTGGTCGCGCCGGCCGCGCGCGATGCGATCCGCGCGCCGCACATCGCGGTGTTTCCCGGCGTGACGCGCGCGGTGCGGCCGGCCGGCACGATCGCCGGGAAAATGCTCGTGCCCGCCCCGGCGCTGCCGCGCGACGCGACCAGCAACGACGTGCTCGACCTGTTCAACCGGATGCCCGACCTGCACGCGGTCGCGCTCGTCGAGCGCGGGCGGCCCGTCGCGCTCGTGAATCGCCGCGGCTTCATCGACCGTTTCGCACTGCCGTATCACCGCGAGGTATTCGGGAAGAAGCCGTGCCTGCAGTTCGCGAACGATACGCCGCTGATGATCGACAACGCGACCACGTTCGAGCAACTCGCGATGCTGCTCGCGAGCCACGACCAGCGCTATCTCGCCGACGGCTTCGTGATCACCGAACACGGCCGCTATGTCGGGCTCGGCACCGGCGAAAGCCTCGTGCGCGCCGTGACCGAGATGCGCATCGAGGCCGCTCGCTACGCAAATCCGCTGACGTTCCTGCCCGGCAACATCCCGATCAGCGCGCACATCGACCGGCTGCTCCAGCGCGACGCCGGCTTTCACGCATGCTACGTCGATCTGAACCAGTTCAAGCCGTTCAACGACCAGTACGGCTACTGGCAGGGCGACGAAGTGCTGAAGTTCGCCGCGACGGTGCTGGCCGGCGTGTGCGATCCGCAGCGCGATTTTCTCGGCCACGTCGGCGGCGACGATTTCCTCGTGCTGTTTCAGCGCGACGACTGGCGCGAGCGCGCCGCCGACGCGATCGCGCGCTTCAACGACGGTGCGCAGCTCTTCTACACGCAGGCCGACCGGCTAGCGGGCGGGCTGCGCGGCGAGGACCGCCACGGCAACCCGGCGTTCTTCGGCTTCGTGACGATGGCGATCGGCGCGGTCGGCGTGCCGGCCGGCGCGCACGGCGCGAAACGTTACGGCAGCGACGAGATCGCGTCGGTCGCAGCGCTCGCGAAGCGGCGGGCCAAGCAACAGCCGGACGGGCTCGCGGTCGTCGACCTCGATGCCGGCCGCGCGGCGTTGCGCCATCGCGGCGAACCGCCGGCCATGGCGATGGCGACGGGCTGAACGGCGAACGGTCGACGGGTACGCACTGGTTGCGCACGGAAAGCGCCCGCGCACCAGGCGACCCGCCCGATGCCCGTCCCGCGCAAGGTCGGGCTGTGGCGCCACGGCTTGCCGCCGTCGCACGCGACGGCCGCGGCACGCCGCACCCTCACGCCGGTCCGCGGCACGCGCCCGCGGCCGCGGCCGCCGCTTTTTCCTGCACTCGGGCTGCACCGCCCGACACCCACACGCCCACCTTGCCTTTTTCTCGTTTTGTTTAGTATTTTTAGTAACGGCGTTTTCGCAGATTAGTGCCTAAACAGCCGTTATTCGCGGGTATTCCCCGGTTATCCGGCCCGAATTCCGCGATAATTTTTACTATACAATCGCTTCCACCCTAAACAAACCAGACCCCGAACGATGGGTACGACCATTCGCGATGTGGCGCGGGCGGCAGAGGTTTCGATCGGCACCGTCTCGCGCGCGCTGAAAAACCAGCCCGGCCTGTCCGAAGCCACGCGTGCACGCATCGTCGAGATCGCGCGGCAGCTCGGCTACGATTCCGCGCAGTTGCGGCCGCGCATCCGCCGGCTCACCTTCCTGCTGCACCGCCAGCACAACCGCTTTCCCGCGAGCCCGTTCTTCTCGCACGTGCTGCACGGCGTCGAGGACGCCTGCCGCGAGCGCGGCATCGTGCCGACGCTGCTCACGGTCGGCCCGAACGACGACGTGCTGCGCCAGATGCGCCCGCACGCACCCGACGCGATCGCGGTCGCCGGCTTCATCGAGCCCGAGACGATCGAGGCGCTCGCCGCCACCGGCCGGCCGCTCGTGCTGATCGACCTGTGGGCGCCCGGGTTGCGCTCGGTCAATATCGACAACGCGACGGGCGCGGCGCTCGCGATGCGCCACCTGCTCGCCACCGGCCGCTCGCGGATCGCCTTCATCGGCGGCTCGGCCGCGCACTACAGCATCGCGCAACGCGCGATCGGCTATCGGCGCGCGTTCTTCGAAGCCGGGCGACTGTTCGACCCCGCCTACGAAGTGACGATCGACGCGGGGCTCGACCCCGACACGGGCGCCGCGCGTGCGATGGAGCAACTGCTCGACGCGCCCCGCCCGCGCCCGGAAGCCGTGTTCGCGTACAACGACGCGGCGGCGCTGGCCGCGCAGCGCGTGTGCCTCGCGCGCGGCCTGCGGATTCCGGACGACATCGCGATCGTCGGCTTCGACGACATCCCGGCCGCCGCACACGCGAGCCCGCCGCTCACGACGCTCGCGGTCGACAAGGAAGCGCTCGGCCGCCGCGGCGTCGAACTGCTGCTCGCCGAAGCGCCCGAGCGCACCGAGATTTCCCTGCCCGTCGAGCTGATCGTGCGGGCCAGCAGCCAGCCCGCCGGCTCCCCGGCACTCGATACCGCCACGGTCCAAGAATCATGAACATGCCCCCGGTCCAATCCCGCGCCGCCGCGCCGGTCAGCCACGCGCAAGCGGCACCGTTCGTCGCGAGCTTCCGCGACCCGTCGTTCCTGCTGTCGCACGTCGAGGACACGCTGCGCTTCTACGCGGCCCACGCATTCGACCCGACGGGCGGCTTCCACCATTACTTCCGCGACGACGGCAGCGTCTACAACCGCACGTCGCGCCACCTCGTCAGCAGTTGCCGGTTCGTCTTCAACTACGCGATGGCGTATCGCCATTTCGGCGACCCGCGCCACCTCGACTACGCGCGCCACGGGCTGCGCTTCCTGCGCGACGCGCACTGGGACGACGCGCTGCAGGGTTACGACTGGGAGCTCGACTGGCGCGACGGCGCGAAGCACGCGACGCTCGACGGCACGCGCCACTGCTACGGGCTCGCGTTCGTGCTGCTCGCGGCCGCGCACGCGACGATGGCCGGCATCGACGAAGCGCGAGCGCTGATCGCCGCAACCTACGAACTCGCCGAGCACCGCTTCTGGGATGCGGCCGCGGGCCTGTATGCGGACGACGCGACGCCGAACTGGCACGTGTCGTCGTATCGCGGCCAGAACGCGAACATGCACATGACGGAAGCGCTGCTCGCCGCCTACGAGGCGACCGGCCACCTCACGTACCTCGATCGCGCGGAAAAGCTCGCCTCCCACATCACGCAACGCCAGGCCGCGCTGTCGGGCGGGCTCGTGTGGGAGCACTACCATGCGGACTGGTCGATCGACTGGGACTACAACAAGGAAGACAGCTCGAACATCTTCCGTCCGTGGGGCTTCCAGCCCGGGCATCAGACCGAATGGGCGAAACTGCTGCTGATCCTCGAGCGGCACCGCCCGCTCGACTGGCTCGCGCCGCGCGCGGCCGAACTGTTCGATGCGGCGCTCACGCACGCGTGGGATGCCGATCACGGCGGCCTCTGCTACGGCTTCGGCCCGGACTTCACGATCTGCGACCACAACAAGTATTTCTGGGTGCAGGCGGAAACCTTCGCGGCGGCGGCGATGCTCGGCGCGCGCACCGGCAGCGAGCGCTTCTGGGACTGGTACGACGAGATCTGGCGCTACAGCTGGGCGCATTTCGTCGATCACCGCTACGGTGCGTGGTACCGGATCCTCACCTGCGACAACCGCAAGTACAGCGACGAGAAGAGTCCGGCCGGCAAGACCGACTATCACACGATGGGCGCATGCTACGACGTGCTCGCGACCCTCGCGCGCATGCAACGCAGCGAGCCGACGCAATGAGCGGCGGCACGTTTCCGGCTTTCGTGTCGGCGGGCGACATCCTGACCGACATGGTGCGCGCAGGCGACGCGCAGTGGACGTCGGTGCCGGGCGGCGCCGGCTGGAACGTCGCGCGCGCGGTCGCCCGGCTCGGCGTGCCGAGCGCGCTCGCCGGCTCGATCGGCGAGGACTGCTTCTCCGACGTGCTGTGGCGCACGAGCGAAGCGGCCGGGCTCGACCTGCGCTTCCTGCAGCGCGTCGCGCGGCCGCCGCTGCTCGCGATCGTCCACGAGACGCGCCCACCCGCGTACTTCTTCATCGGCGAAGCGAGCGCCGACCTCGCGTTCGATCCCGCCCGGCTGCCGGCCGGCTGGACCGATCACGTGAAATGGGCGCATTTCGGTTGCATCAGCCTCGTGCGCGAGCCGCTCGCGGGCACGCTGGCCGCGCTCGCGGCCGACCTGCATGCGCGCGGCGTGAAAATCAGCTTCGATCCGAACGTGCGCAACCTGATGACGGCCGCATACCGGCCGACCCTGGAGAAGATGGCTGCGCTTGCCGACCTGATCAAGGTGTCCGACGAAGACCTGCGTCACCTGTTCGGCGGCGACGGCCCCGACGCGATCGCGGCGGTGCGCGCGCTGAACCCGCGGGCGGCCGTGCTCGTCACGCGCGGCGCGCAGGCGGCGACGCTCCATGCGGACGGCGACGTGTACGAGGCCAGCCCGCCGCGCGTCGAGGTGGCCGACACCGTCGGCGCCGGCGACGCGTCGATCGGCGGCCTGCTGTTCAGCCTGATGGCCGCGCCGCAGCGCAGCTGGCGCGAGCATCTCGCGTTCGCACTGGCGGCCGGCGCCGCCGCGTGCCGGCACACGGGCGCGCATGCGCCGACGCTCGACGAGGTCGTCGCGCTGCTGGAACGGTGACGGGCAGGGGCGGTGCGGTGATCGGTCGCCGATAAGCGGCGCTGTACATGCTGCGCCGCAGTGCTACGATGAAGTGTCCTATTGCGGGAGAGGCACGATGGACACGAACACGTTCACCAAAGGCATCTACACGGCCAAGGCGCATACGCACCGCGCCGACAACGGCCAGTTCCAGGGCTACGTGATCCTCGCGCGGGACGACGGCGACGAGACGGAGAACATGCGCTACGACGTCCACACGACGAGTTCGAGCGAGGAAGAAGCGTTCGAGGAGGCGAAGGCGCTCGCGCACCGGATCCTCGGCGAAATTGAACTGTAATGCGCGAACTGTAACGCGCGAACCGCAATGCGCGCCGTCACGCGCGCGCCGTCATCGATCGTTCCTCGTGCGCGCGTCGCGGCCCGGCCGCGACGCGCCGCCGCCTTCGGCTCAGAGCAGCCGCGCCACCATCGACACCAGCATCGTCAGCACCAGCGTCGACATGAACGGGAACGGATAGCGCCGCCCGCCGAGCGTCAGCGTGACGTCGCCCGGCATCCGCCCGATGCCGAGCTTGCCGAGCCACGGCCAGCAGCGCGTCAGGATCATCACCGCCACGAACGACGCCATCAGCCAGCGCAGCATCTGCGGCTCCGGTCAGAGCGCGTGCGAGCGGTCGCCGCGCGCGAACGCGTCGAGCGTGCCGTCGATCCCGCGTGAAAACGCGATCACCTTGAACAGCTCGCCCATCTCGGCCTCCGAGATCAGTTTCTGCACCGCGTTCGCGGCCGGCAGGAACGCGCGGACATCGGACGGGTCGATCGCGGCCAGCGCGTCGGTGATGCCTGCGTTCAACAGGAAGCGCGCCTGCGACGTGTAGCCGAGCAGATCGGCGCCGGTCGCGACGCCCGCGTCGTAGATGCCGGTGAATTCGACGTGCGCGGTAATGTCCTGCAGGCCCGGGTACGCGAACGGGTCGTCGTGCGCGTGGTGGCGGTAGTGGCACATCAGCGTGCCGCGGTCGCGCTGCGGGTGGTAGTACTCGTGCGCGGGAAAACCGTAGTCGAGCAGCAGCACCGCGCCGCGCGCGAGCATCGTGCAGACGGTGCGCGTGAACGCGAGCGCCGCCTCATGCGTTTCGGTCACGTAGCCATCGCCGACGTCGAGCGCCGCGAGCGCCGCCGGCAGGCCGGCTGCGCCGACCGGCCGGTCGTCGAACACGAACGCCTGCCGCGCGTCGAGCGCGACGCCGCGCTCGCGCCATGCGCCGTCCGCCTTCGCGAACAGCCGCACCGGCATCGCGTCGAGCACTTCGTTGCCGACCACGACGCCGTCGAACCGCTCGGGCAGCGCGTCGAGCCAGCGCACCTTCGCGGCCAGCGCCGGCACCGCGGCTTCGATCGTCTCGCGCTGCCGTTCGCGCAACTCGCCGGACAGGTCGACGATCAGATATTCGTCGAGTTCGACGCCCGGCGCGTCGAGCGCCGCGAGCAGCCCGGCCGCGAGCTTGCCGGTGCCGGCGCCGAATTCCATCACGCGGCGCGTGCCGCTCGCCGCGAGCGCCTCGGCCACCGGTTGCGCGAGCGTCTGCGCGAACAGCGGCGACAACTCGGGGGCGGTGACGAAATCGCTGCCGTCGTCGGCGCGGCGCCCGAACTTGCGCGCGCCGCCGCTGTAATAGCCGAGCCCCGGCGCATACAGCGCACGCTCCATGAAGCGGTCGAACGGCAGCCAGCCGCCGGCCGCCGCGATCTCGTCGCGCAGTTGCGCGGCAAGGGTTTCGGACTGCGCGAGCGCGTCGGGGCCGGGAGCAGGTAAACTAGCGGGTTCGTGAGCTTTCGGGTTCATCCCGGCATTGTAAATGACCGTTTCAGCCGATACGTCGACCCCACGCGTGGTGCTCGTCACGGGCGCCCTGGGCAGCACGGCCGACGCCGCGTCGATCGGCCGCGCGCTCGCGACGGGTTTCGCACGCCGCGGCTGGGACGTCGCGCTGCAGCGCAGCCACGGCGCGCCGCGCGCGGCCGCCGACGCGCTCGTCGCCGAAGTCGCGGCGCTGGGCCGCCGCGCGGCCGTGCTCGACGCCGATCCGGCCCTGGAAGCCGATGCCGCGGCCCTCGTCGCCGCATGCGGCGACGCGCTCGGCCGGCCCGCGTGCGCGGTGTTCGTCAGCGCCAGCGCAGGCGCCGACGACGCGCACACGGTCGACGCCGCGTCGCTCGCCGCCGCGCTCGCGCGCAACGTGACGGCGCCGCTCGCGCTGGCCCGCGCGCTCGCCGATGCGACGCCCGACGCCGCGCGCGAGCACGAAGCGCTGCGCGCGTGCGCGATCCACGTACTGGATCAGGCCCTGTTTCACCCGGCACCGGCGCAGTTGTCGCACGCGCTGATGCAGGCCGCCTTGAACCGCGCGACGTCGGCGCTCGCGCTGGCGCTCGCGCCGAAGGTGCGGGTCGCGGCGCTCGTGCGCAGCCACGCGCCGCACGCGGACGACATCGCGGCGGCCGCCTGCTATCTCGCGAGTGCGCCCGGCGTGACGGGCGCGACGCTGACCGTCGACGGCGGCGAGCACCTGGTGCCGCCCGCCGCCGGCCCGAATGAATGAACCGCGCGGGCGCGGCGTGACCGCCGCCGCCCGCGCCGCTTTGCGTGCGCGCACGCCAATTTGACTGGGACGACCATGTTTTCCGCTCTCCTGCACCCCCGCCTCGCGGATTGCCGCAGGCTCTACCTGCGCGACTACGAGGTGCACATCAACATCGGGGCCTTCGAACACGAGAAGCGCGGCGAGCAGCGCGTCGTCATCAACGTCGACCTGTTCGTGCCGCTCGCGCAGTCGACGCCCGTCGACGACCGGCTGCACGAAGTCGTCGACTACGATCTGATGAAGCAGAGCGTCGCGCAATGCCTCGCGCGCGGCCACATCCACCTGCAGGAAACGCTGTGCGACTCGATCGCCGCGCACCTGCTGGCGCACGATGCCGTGCGCGCGGTACGCGTCCGTACCGAGAAACCGGACGCCTATCCGGACTGCGACGCCGTCGGCGTCGAAGTCTTTCGCATCAAGGACGAGGAGCGCGCATGAACGCCCCCCACATGAACGACACGGCGGCCGACGCCGCCACGCTGGACGAAGCCGCCGCCCCGGCCGGCCGCCAGGCGCTGACGCGCCGCGAGCAGAAGGAAGCGTACGAGAACAACAAGCTGTTCAAGCGGATCGTGCGCCAGGTCGGCCAGGCGATCGGCGACTACAACATGATCGAGCCGGGCGACAAGGTGATGGTGTGCCTGTCGGGCGGCAAGGACAGCTACGCGATGCTCGACGTGCTGCTGCGCCTGCGCGAGCGCGCACCGATCGACTTCGACATCGTCGCGGTGAACCTCGACCAGAAGCAGCCGGGCTTCCCCGAGCACGTGCTGCCCGAATACCTGAAACAGGTCGGCGTGCCGTTCCACATCGAGAACCAGGACACCTACAGCATCGTCAAGCGGCTCGTGCCGGAAGGCAAGACGACCTGCTCGCTGTGCTCGCGGCTGCGCCGCGGCATCCTGTACCGCGTGGCCGGCGAGCTCGGCGCGACCAAGATCGCGCTCGGCCATCACCGCGACGACATCGTGCAGACGCTCCTGCTCAACATGTTCTACGGCGGCAAGCTGAAGGGGATGCCGCCGAAGCTGCAGTCGGACGACGGCAAGAACATC
This sequence comes from Burkholderia sp. MSMB1072, assembly GCF_001524725.1. NCBI lineage: Bacteria > Pseudomonadati > Pseudomonadota > Betaproteobacteria > Burkholderiales > Burkholderiaceae > Burkholderia > Burkholderia sp. MSMB1072. The sequence continues at coordinate 12,307 of NZ_LOYC01000041.1, read as the reverse complement.
GTGATCCGCCCGCTCGCGTACGTGAAGGAAACCGATCTCGAGAAATACGCGGAGCTGCGCGAATTCCCGATCATCCCGTGCAACCTGTGCGGCAGCCAGCCGAACCTGAAGCGCGCGGAAATGAAGGCGCTGATCCGCGAATGGGACAAGCGCTTCCCGGGGCGCGTCGACAACATGTTCAACGCGCTCGCGAAGGTCGTGCCGTCGCACCTGATGGACACGACGCTGTACCCGTTCCAGTCGCTGCGCGCGACGGGCGAAGCCGACCCGCAAGGCGACATCGCGTTCGACGAGGAGCCGTGCGCGTCGGGCGACGACTCGGCCGCGCCGGGCGCCGCGCAACCGATCTCGATCGTCCAGTTCGACGACCTGTAAGCAGGGCCCGAACACCCGCCGGAAGCGGGCGCCGAGCGCCCTTTCCGGCGTGGCGCGCCCGCTGCGGCAGGCCCGGAACGGCGGGGGCCGCATGCTAAAATGGACGGCTTCGAACTCCCTGACCAAGCGCGCGCCATGAATATCGTGATTTTGGCGGCAGGCACCGGCAAGCGCATGCGTTCCGCGCTGCCGAAAGTGCTTCACCCCCTGGCCGGCAGGCCGCTCCTCTCCCACGTCATCGACACCGCGCGCACGCTGCAGCCGTCCCGGCTCGTCGTCGTCGTCGGCCACGGCGCCGAGCAGGTCCAGGCCGCCGTCGCCGCACCCGACGTCCAGTTCGCGGTGCAGGCCGAGCAGCTCGGCACCGGCCATGCGGTCCGTCAGGCGCTGCCGCTGCTCGATCCCGCCCAGCCGACGCTCGTGCTGTACGGCGACGTGCCGCTCACGCGCGCGTCGACGCTGCGGCGCCTCGTCGATGCCGCGCGCGAAGGCCGCTACGGGATCCTGACCGTCACGCTCGACGATCCGACCGGCTACGGCCGCATCGTGCGCGACGCGGCCGGCTTCGTCACGCGCATCGTCGAGCAGAAGGATGCATCGCCGGACGAGCTGAAGATCGCCGAGATCAACACCGGCATCATCGTCACGCCGACGGCCCAGCTGTCGATGTGGCTCGGCGCGCTGAAGAACGAAAACGCGCAGGGCGAGTACTACCTGACCGACGTCGTCGAACTCGCGATCGAGGCCGGCTTCGAGGTCGTCACGTCGCAGCCCGACGACGAATGGGAAACGCTCGGCGTAAACAGCAAGGCGCAGCTCGCGGAGCTCGAGCGCATTCACCAGCGTAACGTCGCCGATGCACTGCTCGCCGACGGCGTCACGCTCGCCGATCCGGCGCGCGTCGACGTGCGCGGCACGCTGCGCTGCGGCCGCGACGTATCGATCGACGTGAACTGCGTGTTCGAAGGCAACGTGACGCTCGCCGACAACGTAACCGTCGGACCGAACTGCGTGATCCGCAACGCGTCGATCGGCGCGGGCACGCGCATCGACGCGTTCACGCACATCGACGGCGCCGAGCTCGGCGCGCACACCGTGATCGGCCCGTACGCGCGGCTGCGCCCCGGCGCGCAGCTCGCGGACGAAGCGCACGTCGGCAACTTCGTCGAGGTGAAGAACGCGGTGATCGGCCACGGCTCGAAGGCGAATCACCTCACGTACATCGGCGACGCCGACATCGGCGCACGCGTGAACATCGGCGCGGGCACGATCACCTGCAACTACGACGGCGCGAACAAGTTCCGCACCGTGATCGAGGACGACGTGTTCGTCGGCTCCGACACGCAGCTCGTCGCGCCCGTGCGCGTCGGCCGCGGCGTGACGATCGCCGCCGGCACGACGATCTGGAAGGACGTCGCCGAAGGCGTCCTCGCATTGAACGAGAAGACGCAGACCGCGAAGAGCGGCTACGTCCGCCCGGTCAAGAAGAAGAGCTGAACCTTTTGCGGGCGCCCGCGCGGCGCCCGCGTCGACTGACAGGATTGACCATACATGTGCGGCATTGTCGGCGCAGTTGCGCAACGTAATATCGTCCCGGTGCTGATCGAAGGATTGCGGCGCCTCGAATACCGCGGCTACGACTCGTGCGGCGTCGCCGTGCTCGAACCGGGCGCGCCGAAGCGCGCGCGCAGCGTCGCGCGCGTCGCCGATCTCGACGCGCAGGTGCGCGAGACACACCTCGAAGGCACGACCGGCGTCGCCCACACGCGCTGGGCCACGCACGGCGCGCCCGTCACGCACAACGCGCACCCGATCTTCTCGTCGAACGCGCTCGCGCTCGTGCACAACGGCATCATCGAGAACTTCGAGCCGCTGCGCGAAGCGCTGCGCGCGAAGGGCTACGAATTCGTGTCGCAGACCGACACCGAAGTGATCGCGCACCTCGTGCACAGCCTGTACCGCGGCAACCTGTTCGACGCGGTGCGCGAAGCCGTGCACCAGCTGCACGGCGCGTATGCGATCGCCGTGATTCACAAGGACCAGCCGCACACCGTCGTCGGCGCGCGCCAGGGTTCGCCGCTCGTCGTCGGCCACGGCGACGGCGAGAACTTCCTCGCGTCCGATGCGCTCGCGCTCGCAGGCAGCACCGACCGCTTCACGTTCCTCGAGGAAGGCGACGTGTGCGAGCTGTCGCTCGACGGCGTGACGATCGTCGATCGCCACGGCGCCACCGTGCAGCGCGAAATCCGCGTCGTCAGCGCCTACGGCGGCGCGGTCGAGCTCGGGCCCTATCGCCACTTCATGCAGAAGGAAATCTTCGAGCAGCCGCGCGCGATCGGCGACACCGTGCCGCAGACGGACGCCTTCGACGCGACGCTGTTCGGCGACGCCGCGCCCGCCGCGTTCGCGCAGATCGACAGCCTGCTGATCCTCGCGTGCGGCACGAGCTACTACTCGGGCCTCACCGCGAAGTACTGGCTCGAATCGATCGCGAAGATCCCGACCCAGGTCGAGATCGCGAGCGAATACCGCTACCGCGAGTCGGTGCCGAACCCGCGCCAGCTCGTGCTCGTGATCTCGCAGTCGGGCGAGACGGCCGACACGCTCGCGGCGCTCAAGCACGCGCAGTCGCTCGGCCACACGCATACGCTCGCCGTGTGCAACGTCGCGACGAGCGCGATGGTGCGCCTGACCGACATGCAGTTCCTGACGCACGCAGGCACCGAGATCGGCGTCGCGTCGACGAAGGCGTTCACGACGCAGCTCGTCGCGCTGTTCGTGCTGGCCGCGACGCTCGGCAAGCTGCGCGGTCACGTCGACGCCGCGCAGGAAGCGCAATTCCTGAAGGAGCTGCGCCACCTGCCGGCCGCGCTGAACAGCGTGCTCGCGCTCGAGCCGCAGATCATCGCGTGGTCGGAGGAATTCGCGCGCAAGGAAAACGCGCTGTTCCTCGGCCGCGGGCTGCACTACCCGATCGCGCTCGAAGGGGCGCTCAAGCTGAAGGAAATCTCGTACATCCATGCCGAGGCCTATCCGGCCGGCGAGCTGAAGCACGGGCCGCTCGCGCTCGTCACGGAAGCGATGCCGGTCGTCACGGTCGCGCCGAACGACACGCTGCTCGAGAAGCTGAAGTCGAACATGCAGGAAGTGCGCGCGCGCGGCGGCGAGCTGTACGTGTTCGCCGATGCCGATACGCAGATCGTCAACGACGACGGCCTGCACGTGATCCGGATGCCGGAACACTACGGGCAACTGTCGCCGATCCTGCACGTCGTGCCGCTGCAATTGCTCGCGTATCACACCGCGTGTGCGCGCGGCACCGACGTCGACAAGCCGCGCAACCTCGCGAAATCGGTGACGGTGGAGTAAGGCTGCCTGGCCGGACGGGCCGTCGCCGGTCCGTCCGGGCGTCGCATCGGCGTGCGGCAGGCCATCCGGCCAGGTCGAAATAGGTACCACTTAGTGGCATATAATCCAGTGCCACGCCCGGCCGGCTCGACAGGCCCGCTTCCGTACGACGCGTCTGCATGTGGAGATTTGCAGTGGCTAAAACGCGATTCAAGCGCGACGCGACGGAGGCGATCCACAGCGCCGCGTCGGGGCTTTATCGCGCCAACCTGATCGACAAGAAGACGATGCGGGAATACGACGATCTCTGCATCGAAGCCGCGCCGCAATTCGATCCGGAAGCGATCGCCCGCATCCGCAAGTCGGTCAACGTCAGCCAGAGCGTGTTCGCGCTCTACCTGAACACGACGACGTCGACGATCCGCCAATGGGAACAGGGCGACAAGCGGCCGAGCGGCATCGCCGCGCGCATGCTCCAGATCGTCGAGAAACACGGGCTCGAGGTGTTCTCCTGAGCCGGCATTCCCCGAATGCACAGGGTCGGCCCCGGCAGGGCGCGCCGCAACGAATATGACGGAGAGACAATGGTAAGACTGTTTGGATGCGGATTGCTGGCGCTGACGTTCGCGTCGACGGGCTGGGCCGCCGAGCACTACGTCGAGGTCTGGAACCCGCCGGAGGCGCGGCAGCCCGCGGCTCGGGCGCCGGATGCCCGCACACCGGCCGCCCGCCCGGGCGCCGACGCGCGCACCGGCAAGAGCGCGGAGAAGCACGCGAGCGCCACGCCGAAGGCCGCCGCTAAACCGCACAAGCGCCGCGTCGCGCAGGCCATGAAGGCCGGCTCGCACCGCCCGGCCGCCACCGCGACCGACACTCCGGCCGCCCCGCGCCCCGTTGCGCAACCCGCGCCCGGGCGTCTCACGGTGATGCAGCCCGCCGCGCCGGACACGACGCGCGCGCTCACCTTCTCCGACATCCCGCGTCAATACACGCCGGACGGCAACGTGCTGCAAGTCGGCACGCAAGGCCGCTCCGCGAAGGTGACCCGATAATGGAAGCGCAGACCTACCGCGGCTACCAGATCTGGGGTCATGCGATCCTGCAGCAGGAGGAGATCATGCAGCCCGAGCGCTTCGCGGCGAGCGGCACGATCACGCAGAACAACCGGCTCGTCGAGGCCTCGGGCGTGCTCGGCGTGTTCGACACCGAGGACGACGCGCGCGAGGCGGGACTCGAATGGGCGCGCGCGTGGATCGACAACCACGCCTGACCGACACCGCCGCATGCATCCCGAATGAAAGAAGGGGCGTCGATGACGCCCCTTCTTTCATTCGAACCGGGAAGCCCGGAGACACTCACGCCGCGGCGCGCGGCGGCCTCACCGTCTGCCGCGGCCGGCCGACGAGACGTGCCAGCACGACGATCGCCGCGAGCGTCGCGACGTACGCGGCGATCTGGATGCCCGCCGGACGCGCGGTATAGCCGATCAGCGTATGCAGCGCCTTGCCGACGATGCTCGACTCCTTGAGCAGCCACGACGTGTCCCAGACCGCATCGCCCCACGACGGCACGAGGCCGGCGGCCAGCAGGAAGCCGACGCACTGGCTCGCCATGCCCGCGGCGAGCAGCACGATCAGCCCGTTGGTGACGGAGAACAGGCGCTTCAACGGAATCTGCAGCAGGCCCGCATACATCGCGTAGCCGAGCCCGGCGCCGCCGAGCACGCCGAGCAGCCCGCCGGCGATCATCTGCGGCGTCTGGCCCGGGTCGCCCGCCGCGATCCCGTACAGGAACAGCACGGCCTCGGACCCCTCGCGCAGCACCGCGACGCCGACCACGATCGCGAGACCCGTCAGCGGCCGGCTGCCTTCGGCGACGGCCCGCCCGACCTGACCCATGTGCAGCGCCATTTCGCGGCCGTGCCGGCTCATCCAGATGCAGTGCCACGCGAGCATCAGCGTCGCGACGAACATCACGCCCGCGTTGAAGACTTCCTGGCCCATGCCGGACGCCCATTGCGAGATCGCGTCGGCGAACGCCGCGATCAGGCCGGCGCCGACCACGCCGCCGACCAGCCCGCCGCCTACCCACCAGCCGCGCCGCGGCACGCCCTTCGTGGCGGCCATCACGATCGAGACCACCAGCGCGGCTTCGAGCACTTCACGAAAGACGATCAGGGCAGTAGACAGCATGTCGGTATCGGCTTACTTGACGGTCAGATGCGTCTTCGACTGCGCTTCGTGATACTCGTCGTGGAACTCGTAGGTCCCGGCCTTCAGCGGCCCGACCAGAATCTCGACCGACTTGCCGGCCGGCACGACCTTCTCCGCCTTGAAGTCGTCGCTTTCGAATTCAGCGGGCGTCGCATCGAGGTTCTTCACGACGAACTTCACCTTCTTGCCGGCGGGGATCGTCACGCCCTCGGGCGAAAACTTGTGGTCCTTCAACGTCAGGTTGACGACATCGTCGGCAGCGAAGGCGGACGCGGCCGAGGCGCCCAGCAGGGCCAGTGCGAAACCGATAGCGAAACGGGTCATGTGCGTAATGAACGGAAATATTGAAGGGAATCGATACTAAGATCGATTCGCATTTTCACCTCGGAGTACCCTCACTTGGATCATGGAAATCGTACGCCGTCGATCCCAAGCACGCTTTGTCGCGCAAGGCTCCGCGAGAATTGGCCGACAATGTGCAGTCGTCAATCGGGAAAAATTCGGACTGACCCGCGCGCGCAAATGACCATTCGTCAGACCTCAGCATTACAAATCGCCGATGCGATGCCATCAACCGCATGCGACGCTTGACCTTCCCACCGTGGCAAGCTTCATGCTGAACGTACTCGTCAATCACTCACCGGAGAGAACACGATGGAATTCGAAGTCCAGGACATGACCTGCGGCGGCTGCGCCAACGCCATCACACGTGCGGTGACCGCCGCCGACCCCGCCGCGAAGCTCGACATCGACGTCGCGGCGAAGATCGTCAAGGTCGACTCGGCGCAAGGCGTCGAGCGCGTGCGGTCGATCATCGAAGCCGCCGGCTTCCATCCCGCACTGCGCACCGCGTAACGCGCGCCCAGGGCCGCGGAGGTCATTGCGGGCGCAGCGCCGGACGGCGACGCGCCCGCATCCGGCGGCCTGTCAACGCAGCCGGATCAGCGTCGACTTCAGTTCGGTGTACTTCTCGAGCGCATGCAGCGACTTGTCGCGGCCGTTGCCCGACTGCTTGTAGCCACCGAACGGAAAGTTCATGTCGCCGCCCTCGTCATAGCAGTTCACCCACACGGTACCTGCACGCAGCCGGCGCGACACGTCGTGCGCGGTCGTCAGGTCCGACGTCCACACGGCCGCGGCCAGCCCGTATTCGGTATCGTTCGCGATCCTGACGGCCTCGTCGACGTCGTCGAACACGATCACCGACAACACCGGCCCGAAGATTTCCTCGCGCGCGATCTTCGCATCGGGCTTCACCTCGAACACCGTCGGCTCCACGTAGAAGCCGCCCGTTTCCGCGTTCACGCGCGCACCGCCGGTGACGAGCCGGCCTTCGCTGCGCCCCGCCTCGATATAACCGAGCACGCGTTCGAGCTGGACGCCGTCGACGATCGCGCCCATCGATACCGACGGATCGAGCGGATTGCCCGGCACGTACGCGCGGGCGGCCGCGACGAGCTTCTCGATGAATGCGTCCTTGATGTCGCGATGCACGAGCAGCCGCGAGCCGGCCGTGCACATCTCGCCCATGTTGTAGAAGATCGCGCCGGCCGCCGTTTGCGCCGCGCGGTCGAGATCGGGGCAGTCGGGCAACACGATGTTCGGCGACTTGCCGCCGAGCTCGAGCCACGCGCGCTTCAGGTTCGACTGCGCCGCGTACTGCATGATCAGCTTGCCGACCGCCGTCGAGCCGGTGAACGCGATGCAGTCGACGTCGCGATGCAGCGCGAGCAGCTTGCCCGGTTCGCCCGCGCCCGGCACGACGTTGAACACGCCGGCCGGCATGCCGGCCTCGAAGGCGAGCTGCGCGACGCGGATCGCGGTCAGCGGCGATTTCTCCGACGGCTTCAGCACGACGCTGTTGCCGGCCGCGAGCGCGGGACCGAATTTCCATGCGGCCATCAGGATCGGGAAGTTCCACGGCACGACGGCGGCCACCACGCCGACCGGTTCGCGCGTGACGAGGCCGACGAGATGATGATCGGCCGGCGCGACCTCGCCGCCGACCTTGTCGATCGCCTCGGCGAACCATTCGACGCAGTATGCGGCGCCCGGCACGTCGACCGTCGTCGTGTCGCCGATCGGCTTGCCCGCGTCGAGCGTTTCGAGCAGCGACAGTTCGTCGAGATGCTCGCGCATCAGCGTGGCCCAGCGCAGCAGCACGGCCTTGCGCGCACGCGGGTTCAGGCCGGCCCACACCCCTGCGTCGAACGCGCGGCGGGCCGCCGCGACGGCGGCGTTCACGTCCGCTTCGCCGCAGTCGGCGACCTTCGCCAGCACGCGGCCGTCGATCGGGCTCACGCAGTCGAACGTCCTGCCGTCGTGCGCGTCGCGCGATGCGCCATCGATGAATGCGCGCCCTTCGATCGCGAGCGACGCCGCCTTGTTTTGCCAGTCAGCCAAAGTCAACTTGTTCATCAGGATGCCTCAATGGTTTGGCATTCGCGATGCGGTGCGCCGCGCGCCTGGCGCGCAGCCGGCCGGCGGCGAATGCGGTGACGCGCGGTCAGAAGGTCGCCGGCGAATTGGCCGACACGATCTCGCAGAGCAGTTCCGCGCTGGGATTGCGAAAACGATGCGGCAAGCGGCTTTCGAAGTAGTAGCCGTCTCCGGGGTCGAGCAGCCACGTCGCGCCGTCGACGGTCAGCTCGAGCCGGCCGGACACGACGACGCCGCCCTCGTGCCCCGCATGCACGAGCATCTCGGGCCCCGTGTCGGCCAGCGGCTGGTAAATCTCGCGCAGGATGCACATGTTGCGATCCTTCACGTTCGCGCCGACCAGGTGAAACGCGAGCGAATCGTTGCCGAGGTTCGGCATCTCGTCGCGACGCGACACGACCGCGCGCGATTCGACGAGCTCGAACGTAAAGAACTCCGCGAGACTCATCGGGATGCATTCGAGCAGTTTCTTCAGCGACCCGACCGACGGGCTCACGCGGCCCTGTTCGATCAGCGAGATCGTGCCGTTGGTGACGCCGGCGCGTTTCGCGAGTTCGCGCTGCGACAGGCCATGCTTGTTGCGCACGAAACGCAGGCGCTCGGCGACTTCGGTGGACATCGATTCGGTTTCGGACACGATAAGTGCGATGACAAAGTGAAACGACGCATGGGACAGCCGTTGAATATTCTAATCACTTTATGCCGCACATCAGCGGGGAAAACCCTGAAAGGCGTTCGAAATAATGAACGGCGCGCCGACCATTCCTTTTGCGAATCTTTTGTTCGCACTGCTCGGGAAAGCCCTGATGCAGGACCATTAAAAAACATTTGACGCCGTTATTGGCTCGTATATGCTGGCTCTCAGGTCAGCGTCATCAGGCTTTCACAGGCCTCGAAAAGCGTTATCGCAACGCAGCAGTCGATGCCCGTCAATGCACATGACGCCGGGCCGGCACCTTGATTATTTTAAACGCCCCGCGCGTCGAAACGATCAGGTGTTCAATACTTTCAACAAACCAGTCGAGTGTAATCGTGAGAGTCCGTGGCCCTCTGGTGAGGTGGGATCGAGGCGATGTGCGAAGTTTGCGCAGCGCCGTTCCCGCTTCCGACGGCAGTTGCGGCTGGCATAGTCCTCGCCTGCTTCACCTGTCGATCTACACCATCCTGTCCCGTCGTTCCGTTCGGCGCCACAACGCCGTTTCCGCACGCGCATTCGTCGCCGTCGATACCGACGAAGTGGCGTCGCTGCTGCCGTAGCGCCTCTCCTTTCTTCACGTCGTTCGTTTCGTCCGTCGATTCGCCAACCGCATCGTCCGTGCGGTGACGGAACGCGTTCGCGCATTCGTTGCGGCGTCGCGTATCGCGATGAAACGAACGACGGCCTGACCGTCGCGCGCAGCGCGGATCGCCACGCCATCCCGTTGCGCCCATTCACCAGCGGCCGTGCGCCCGACGCCCGGCTGCGGGGTCGTGTCGCGCCCGCGTTTTGCCGCATTCGGGCCGACGTGCGTCACGTCCCTACGGATTACTGATTGACGTCATGGAAAGGAAACCTCTCGTCGGCATCACCGCCGACTTCACCCAAATCGGCGCGCACGCGTCGCATACGGTCGGCGACAAATACGTCGCCGCGATCGTCGACGGCGCGCAAGCGCTCGCGATGGTGCTGCCGGCGCTCGGCGAACGGCAGTCGACTGCTGACGTGCTCGACGCAGTCGACGGGCTGTTGTTTACCGGCAGCTACTCGAACGTCGAGCCGCATCGGTACGGCGGCGAGCCGAGCGAGCCCGGCACGAAGCACGACCCCGCCCGCGACGCGACGACGCTGCCGCTCTTGCGTGCGGCCATCGTCGCGGGCGTGCCCGTGCTCGCCGTGTGCCGCGGCTTCCAGGAGCTGAACGTCGTTTGCGGCGGCACGCTGCACCAGCGCGTACATGAAGTGCCCGGCTTCGCCGATCACCGCGAGGACGACGACGCGCCGATGGATACGCAATACGGCCCCGCGCACGTCGTGCGCCTGACGCCGGGCGGCCAGCTGCATGCGCTCGCCGGCGGCCGCGACGAAGTGCACGTGAACTCGCTGCACAAGCAGGGCATCGCGCAGCTCGGCTCCGGCCTCGCCGTCGAGGCCGTCGCGCCGGATGGCCTGATCGAGGCCGTGAGCGTCGTCGACGCACCGGCGTTCGCGCTGGCCGTGCAGTGGCATCCGGAATGGCGACACGCGCAGGACCCGCTGTCGAGCGCGATCTTCCGCGCGTTCGGCGATGCGTGCCGCGCCCGCCGCGCCGAACGCACGCGCGCCATGGCCGCCGCCGCGCTCGCATGAGCGCGCCAACCAGACAACGAGAACAGACATGCAAGACATCGAAGGCTTTCTGAAGCAGCACCGGATTACCGAGATCGAAGCGATCATTCCCGACATGGCCGGCATCGCGCGCGGCAAGATCACGCCGCGCAACAAGTTCACGTCCGGCGAATCGATGCGGCTGCCGCAGGCCGTGATGGTGCAGACCGTCACCGGCGACTATCCGGAAGACGGCTCGCTGACCGGTGTGACCGACCCCGACATGGTGTGCGTGCCCGACACGTCGACCATCCGCCTGATCCCGTGGGCCGTCGACCCGACCGCGCAGGTGATCCACGATTGCGTGCATTTCGACGGCTCGCCGGTCGAGATCTCGCCGCGCTACGTGCTGCGCCGCGTGCTCGACCTGTACAAGGCAAAGGGCTGGAAGCCGGTCGTCGCGCCCGAGCTCGAGTTCTATCTGGTCGACATGAACAAGGACCCCGACCTGCCGCTGCGCCCGCCGGTCGGCCGCACGGGCCGCCCCGAAACGGGCCGCCAGTCCTATTCGATCGAGGCCGTCAACGAATTCGATCCGCTGTTCGAGGACATCTACGAGTACTGCGAATCGCAGAACCTCGACATCGATACGCTGATCCACGAAGTCGGCGCCGCGCAGATGGAGATCAACTTCATGCACGGCGACGCGCTGTCGCTGGCCGACCAGGTGTTCCTGTTCAAGCGCACGGTGCGCGAGGCCGCGCTGCGCCACAACATGTACGCGACGTTCATGGCCAAGCCGATGGAAGACGAACCGGGCTCGGCGATGCACGTGCACCAGAGCATCGTCGACGAGGAAACGGGCCAGAACCTGTTCACGTCGCCGGAAACCGGCGGCGCGACGTCGATGTTCTACAACTATCTCGCGGGGCTGCAGAAGTACACGCCGGCGCTGATGCCGATCTTCGCGCCGTACATCAATTCGTATCGCCGCCTGTCGCGCTTCATGGCCGCGCCGATCAACGTGCAATGGGGCTACGACAACCGCACGGTGGGGTTCCGCATCCCGCATTCGGGCCCGGCCGCACGCCGCATCGAAAACCGCATCCCGGGCGTCGACTGCAACCCGTACCTCGCGCTCGCGGCGACGCTCGCGGCTGGCTATCTGGGCATGACGCAGCGCCTGGAGCCGACCGAGCCGCTCGTCAGCGACGGCTACAGCCTGCCGTACCAACTGCCGCGCAACCTCGAGGAAGGGCTGACGCTGATGGCCGCGTGCGAGCCGCTCGGCGAGATCCTCGGGCACAAGTTCCTGAAAGCGTATTTCGCGCTGAAGGAAACCGAATACGAAGCGTTCTTCCGCGTGATCAGCTCGTGGGAACGCCGCCATCTGCTGCTGCACGTGTAAGCGTGCCAACCGCATACGGAATCACGGAGGAAACATGACTTACCGCAATGAATCGGCCTGGATCCAGCCGGCCGCGCCGACCGCCACGGCCGCCGCGCCGCGCGCGACGCAGGCACGCTCGACCGCCGAATACCGCGCGCTCGACGCCGCGCACCACATCCATCCGTTCTCGGACATGGGCGCGCTCAATCGCGCGGGCAGCCGCGTGATCGTGAAGGCCGACGGCGTCTACCTGTGGGA